>NZ_MUFO01000025.1:0-43675 GCF_001995345.1 Salinivibrio sp. IB872
TAAAGTTAGGGTCGTCTGGGGCATCAATAACCGCTTGTTCGAGCTGATCAAGCGCAGGCACCAGAATTTGGGGCACGTACTGACCACCAAATTCGCCAAAATACGGGTTAAGCTTGCTCATAATTATCCTTTTACGTCTTTAACTGGGGCCGAGATACGTTGACTGTCTTGGTGACATCTATCCTCTCAGCTAAATCAACTATCTCGAAAAATCAATAGCGGCGAAGAGCGCGGAACGCCGCATTTAACTTGTTGGCATCCTTCACCCCAGGCGCATGCTCGACACCGGAGTTAAAATCCAGCCCAAGGCAACCTTGTTCGGCCGCTTTGGACGCATTCTCGGGGGTGAGCCCGCCGGCAATCATGACTTTGTCTTTGGCGGTTTTAGGGATCAGGTGCCAATCAAAGGTTTTGCCCGTGCCGCCAGATTGTTGGCCGACTCGGCTGTCGATAAGGTGACGGTCCGCATTCACGCCGTCTAAAGCCGGTGCGACATCAGAGACACCGTGCGCTTTCCAAATTTCACAGTGCTCAGGGAGCTTCTCACGCAATGCTTGTAGATACGCTGCATCTTCATCCCCATGCAGTTGCACCGCGTGAAGGCTGAGCTGTTGTGCGTACTCAGCCACGGTGTCTAGCGCATGATTTTGGAACACGCCGACATAGCGCAGCGGCGCACCTTGCTGGACGCGCTCGGCCACGGCGGGAGTCACCGCGCGCGGCGAGTGCTCAACAAAAATGAGTCCGCCGTAGACAGCGCCAGCGTTGAAGGCTGCGAGGGCATCGTCGGCGGTGGTGAGCCCGCAGACTTTATTCTCTCCTAAGATCACTTTACGTAGCGCGAGGGTAAGATCGGGCTCTGCCATTAATGCACTGCCAATCAAAAAGCCATCCGCATGGTGGGCAAGATCGCGCACATGACGATGACTATGAATGCCACTTTCTGAAATCACGATCGCTTTTTCGGCCACTTGTGGTGCTAAGCGTTTGGTGCGGTCGCGATCGATGCTTAAATCGCGCAAATTCCGGTTGTTAATCCCAATTACCACCGCCCCTAAGGCATTGGCACGTGCGAGCTCGTCTTCGGTGCTCACTTCAGTAAGCACGCCCAGCTTTAGCGACTCGGCTAAATCGGCCAGCTCGCGGTATTCGGCGTCGTCGAGTACCGATAGCATCAATAAGATTGCATCGGCTTGATAATGACGTGCGAGGTAAACCTGATACGGGTCGATAATAAAATCTTTACAAAGCACAGGCGCATCGACTTGTGCGCGCACGATCGGTAAGAAGTCAAAACTGCCTTGAAAGTGGTCCTCGTCCGTCAAAACCGAAATGGCCGCGGCAAAGGGTTGGTAAGCACGGGCGATACTGGCTGGATCGAAGTCTTCTCGGATCAGGCCTTTTGAAGGTGAGGCTTTTTTGCACTCCAAGATAAACTGTGACCCCGGCGCGGCCAGTGCAGCACGWAAATCGCGATCACTGAGCGTCAGTTGGTCGATAAAGCTATCCAGCGGCTGAGCACTTTTGCGCGCGGCTACCCAGCGTTTCTTGTCATCGACAATGCGGCCTAAAATGGTGTCGTTGAGGGCTGAGGTGGTCATACTGCGCTCCTTTGTGCTAACGCTTGCATGATGGTGTAAGGCTTGCCCGACGCCATCACGTCCAAGGCCTGTTGTGTGTTTGCTTTCAAGTCTTCTTGTCCGAATAAGCGTAGCAATAGTGCCACATTGACGGCCACCGCGGCTTGCTGGGCGTCGGTGCCTTTACCTTGCAAAATCGCGCGGATCATCGCGCAGTTTTGCTCCGGTGTGCCCCCAGCAATACTGTCCAGCGGGTGTTGGGATACACCAAAGTCGCTGGGGGTTAAGGTGTAATGCTCAATTTGGGTCGGGGTGATTTCTGCCACCGTTGTGGGGCCGTGGATAGCCACTTCATCCAGACCGTCTCCATGAACCACGGCTGCGCGCGTCATGTTGAGGTTTTGCATGGTTTGTGCAATCGGCGCAACTAGGGCTTGGTCGTACACGCCCATCAGCTCAATGCTAGGTTTCGCCGGATTAATTAACGGCCCAAGTAGATTAAAGRTGGTGCGTGTTTTCATTGCTTGGCGCACGGGCATCGCGTGTCGTACGCCGGTGTGGTATTGCGGCGCGAATAAAAAGCAAACGCCCAGATTATCCAAGGCCTCGCGGGCGTGGTCGGCAGGCATCGCCAAATCAATGCCAAAGGCGGCGAGTAAATCCGATGAGCCCGATTTGCTCGACACCCCGCGGTTACCGTGTTTGGCCACTTTCACGCCACAGGCGGCGGCGACAAAGGCGGCCGTGGTTGAAATATTAATGGTGTTCGCGCCATCGCCTCCCGTGCCGACGATATCGGCAAACGGATAACTGGGGCGGGGGAAAGGTTCGGCGTTGTCAGTCAGTGCTTTTGCCGCGCCTGCGATTTCTTCAGGCGTTTCCCCTTTAATCTTCAATGCGGTTAATGCAGCCGCTAATCGCGCTGGCTCGAGCTCGCCCTGAATGATCGCACTAAACAGCTGCTCGCTTTGCGCTTGGCTGAGTGACTGTTGTTGGTAGAGCGTCTCTAGTAGTTGATCCATCACTGTACTTAACCTCGGTATTTGTCTGTTCGAGCTCCGTGCTTATCTGGCACGTGTTGTTGTAAGCGCTGATAATAGCCACTGGCCCAATCGATGGTGTGGGTGAGCAGGGCAGCACCTTGTGCGGTCAAAATAGATTCTGGGTGGAATTGATAACCGACCACGTAGTCGGTATTACTCACCACGGCCATCACTTTTTGCGCGTCACCATCCAAGGTCGTGGCGATGACATCCAAGCTGGCCGGCACCTCAGTCGCCACCAGCGAGTGGTAACGGGCCACGGTGAGTGGGGATGCCAATGGGCCAAATACCGCATGTTGCTGGTGGTGCATGGCTGAGGCTTTGCCGTGCATGATGGTGCCAGCTCCGGCGACTGTGCCGCCGTAGGCTTCGACGATCGCTTGCTGACCCAGGCAAATCCCTAGCATCGGCACTTGGCCGCGCAGCCTTTCAATCAACGCGGGCATACAGCCGGCATCGGAAGGCGCACCCGGGCCAGGGGAGAGCACCAGTAGCGGCTGGGGCAGGGAGCGAATATGACGAACAATCGCCTCGGCCTCTAAATGATTGCGGAACACCGTGACCGGGTAACCCAGTGCGCGAAATTGATCCACCAAGTTGTAGGTAAAGGAGTCCATGTTATCGAGCAGCACGATGTCCATTTGCGGGGTACTCATGATTGGCCTCCTTGGTGGGCGGTTTGAATCGCATGGATCACCGCTTGAGCTTTGCCGCGGGTTTCGTCCGCTTCGGCTTGAGGGTCAGAATCAAACACCACGCCCGCGCCGGCTTGCACGGTGGCAAGGCCGTTTTCAACGTAGGCAGAGCGGATCACAATGCAGGTATCCATCTCGCCTGATCCGGTAAAGTAGCCCACGGCCCCGCCATAACTGCCGCGTCGGCACTGTTCGGTGTCACGGATGAGCTGCATCGCGCGAAGCTTGGGCGCACCGGTAAGCGTGCCCATATTCATACAGGCTTGGTACGCATGTAGCGCGTCTAGATCAGGTTTCAGCTGACCCACCACCCGAGATACTAAATGCATCACATGGCTGTAGCGGTCGACTTTGAGCAAGTCGGCAACATGGCGGCTGCCGGGCGTGCTAATTCGCGCCACATCGTTGCGGGCCAAATCGACCAGCATCATGTGCTCGGCGTTTTCTTTTTCATCATTGCGCAGCTCAAGCTCAATGCGGCTATCCAAGTCGTGATCAATGTCGCCTTGGGCGGTTTTTCCGCGTCGGCGTGTGCCCGCGATGGGATAAATCTCAACCTGATTGGTCGCTTGGGTGTATTTAAGGGCGCTTTCTGGCGAGGCGCCAAACAAGCTAAATTGGCTATCGCGCAGATAAAACATATACGGGCTAGGGTTGCCACGCTTCAACGCTCGATAAGCATTGAGCGGTGACGGACATGCGAGGGTAAAGCGGCGCGATGGCACCACTTGAAACACATCACCGGCAATCACGTGCTTTTTCAACGCCTCAACCTGCTGACAAAAGTCTGAATCGGAGACAGAAACCGCGACGCTGTGATCAGTGACCACGGGCGCTTCTGGAAGTGGTGCAGGCGATAAGCAGGCTTCTTTGATGCTCTGCAAGCGACGCGATAAATCCACATAGTGAGCGCGGGCGTTATCACCCCCAAATAAGGTGCCTTGTAAGCGCGCTTGGCGGTGCTGGTGGTCAATCACCAGTAAGCTTTCTGCAACATAAAAAAGGTAGTCGGGGCAGTGCTCGGTGCCCTCCACCGCTGGCAGGGTTTCAGTGCTAGCCACTAAATCATAGGCAAAAAGGCCACCGACAAAGAGGGCATCGTCAGGTTGGTTATCCAACGCGACACTTTGTTTGATAACACGCAGGGCATCAAACACCGACGCTTGGCGTAGACGGGCGTCTTCATCTAACAGCGCGCCATTGTCGTTAGGATGGCGGAACGTCAACGTTAGGGCGGGGAAGTCTCCTTCGTTGGCCTGCGCTACCTCACAGGCGAGGACTTTCAGCGCTGCGCTCTGGGCGATGCTCTCCAGCAAATGACTGCCATTATGGGTGAGCGCTTGTAAGGTGACGCGCTGCCCGCGGCATTCAATGCGCACGGCGGCATCGATCAGCATCAGGCTTTTAAGGTTGCGTTTGGAGTCAATCTCTGCCGACTCCAACAGCATGCTATAAGGCTTATCTTGGCACACGGCGGCATACAACTCGGTCGGGTCAGCCACATAAGGCACCGAGAGTTGGAGCGTATCGAGCTCGCCATGTTGGGGATCATGAGTGTTCACAGCTTTCTCCCTGCCGCTTGCACAAAGGGGGTGAGTTCTTGCATTAGCTGCGCGAACATATCGCCGGTTAAGGCTTGGTGACCGTCTGACAGTGCTTCGCTTGGGTTTAAGTGGCTCTCCACAATGATGCCATCCGCGCCCACGGCCGCGGCGGCGCGTGATAGTGGCGTCACCAGCTCTCGCACGCCCGTTCYGTGGCTTGGGTCGACCAACACTGGCAAATGGCTGCGCTGCTTCATCAAGGCCACAGCATTTAAATCCAAGGTGTTACGTGTGGCGGTTTCGTAAGTGCGAATACCGCGTTCACATAAAATCACATTGGGGTTACCCGCATCGACAATATATTCCGCTGCCAGCAAACATTCTTCGATAGTGGCGGAAAGCCCACGTTTTAACAAGACAGGTTTGCCAGTTTCGCCTACCGCTTTGAGTAAGCCATAGTTTTGCATGTTACGTGCGCCAATTTGCAAGCAATCAATGTACTCGCACACGGCGTCGACTTGGCTAATTTCCATCACTTCTGACACGGTTGGCATGCCAGTCAGCTCACTGGCTTGTTTGAGTAGCTTTAGCCCCTCAACTCCCATGCCTTGGAAATCATAAGGGCTGGTGCGTGGTTTAAAGGCACCGCCCCGCAATACACGTGCACCATGAGTTTTAACGCGCTCCGCCACGGATAGCAATTGAGACTCCGACTCCACCGAGCAGGGGCCTGCCATGACCACGAAGTGTTGACCGCCTACAGGTACATTGCCGATATGCACCACGCTGTCGTGCGGCTGCACATCACGGCTCACGCGTTTGTACTTGGTTAAAATCGGCTTGACTTCCTCAACCAGTGGGTTGGCCTCAAAATGGCATTGTTGCAACACACGTTCATCACCCAGTGCGCCCAATACAATGCGTTCCACACCCGGCATATAAAGCGGTTTTAACCCGCATTGTTCAATTTGATTGAGGAGGACGTTGGCATCCTGCTCGGTGGCTTGGGGTTTAAGTACAATAATCATCAAATATCCTTATCAACTATGTTGCGGGTTACCGTGACTGAATGCGTAGTGGCACGATAACGCGTGATGGCAAAACTGAGAGACAAAAACGCCCGCATCAGTGGCGGGCGTTGTGAATAAGGTTGCTGTTTATACAGCGCGTCACACAGCCCGTGAGGAGCCGTGCCACCAAATAAGCGCAACAGAGGTCATGGATGTCGCCAACACACTCACGGCCTGTTCGGCAGTGGGTGCAGTGTGAATCGAATGTGATCTAGACGCGGCGTTGAAATACATGCTGCGAGACTCCGTCGTGACTGTTACCCTTAGCGCCATATTGCTCCCCGAGACTGAGAAGTGGTGCGCGTTAACTTGTGTACTAGTAAACTGATATTTTGCTTCTGTGTCAACGGGGAATTCAAAAAGAATGCAGAAAAAGTGCGGAATAAGCACACGATAATAAACAACAAAGATATTCACCGTGCCCGCCGAGCGCTGATTAACTTGGCGCATTCGCATCGACAGAGCTCGCATGGCGCGTACTTAGCCTCAGGCTGATAAGACACAAACCGACAGTGCTAGAGCGCGAGCGCATTAAGGAAACCCGATACACCATGATCATTGACTTACATAGCCATACCACTGCCTCCGACGGCCGCCTATCACCAAAAGATTTGGTGCAGCGCGCGGTCGAGCGTCGCGTGGGCGTGTTGGCGATTACCGACCACGACACCACCGCTGGGCTGGTGGAGGCGCAAGCAGAAATCGACCATCAAAACTTGCCCCTTACGCTGGTCAACGGCATTGAAATTTCGACCTTGTGGCAGAATTTTGATATCCACATTGTGGGATTAAATGTCGACCCCCAGCATCCGGCATTAACCGCATTGATTGCCGAACAAGCTGAGCGACGGCAACAACGTGCTGAGCTGATTGCTGAGCGGTTAGAGCGCTCGCATTACACAGGGGCCCTTGCAGGTGCGCGTGAACTGGCTGGTGATGCACCGCTGACCCGCGCCCATTTTGCACGTTGGTTAGTCGAACAAGGTCACGCGAAAACCATGCAGGCCTGTTTCAAGCGCTTTTTAACCCGAGGGAATACCGGCTATGCACCGCCTAATTGGTGTTCGATTGCAGATGCGGTTGCAGCGATCCATGAGGCCGGCGGGCAGGCGGTGCTTGCTCACCCAGGCCGATACAAGCTCAAAGCCAAGTGGTTGAAACGATTACTGGCTGCATTTTCTGAAGCCAATGGCGATGCTATCGAAGTCGCTCTTCCTCAGCAGTCGCAACAAGAGCGTCGTTTGCTGGCCGATTACGCGCGAGATTATGGATTGTTGGCCTCGCTGGGATCGGATTTTCATTATCCTTCTCCGTGGACAGAGCTGGGCCGCAATTTATGGCTATCCAAAGACAGTCAGCCGGTTTGGCATGATTGGACATGGTTAGACGCGGCTGAACAAAAATGGCAATCAGTAAATCAACTAGATAGCGACAAGCCAGACGCGTTACAATAGACGTATAAGAAGGATTATCCGGCGCGCTAGCCACCAACGCTGGATCGCGGTTGAGCATCCTAAAGTGGCAGAGCTAAAGCAGGAGGAACCATGAGTCAGTTTTTTTACGTCCACCCAGAGAACCCGCAAGCGCGGTTGATTAATCAAGCGGTGGCGATTATCCGAAATGGTGGGGTTATTATTTATCCGACCGATTCGGGCTATGCATTAGGCTGCCAACTAGAAAACAAACAGGCGCTGGAACGCATTTGCCGGATTCGTGATCTCGACAAAGACCATAACTTTACGTTGCTATGTCGTGATTTATCCGAGTTATCGCTTTACGCTCGGGTGGATAATACCGCGTTTCGCTTGATTCGAAATAACACCCCCGGTGCTTACACCTTCATTTTGAAGGCGACGAAAGAAGTGCCGCGCCGATTAATGAACCCGAAGCGTAAGACCATTGGTATTCGCGTACCGGATAACCGCATCGCGCTTGATTTGCTCGAGGCGTTGGGCGAACCCTTGATGTCGACGTCATTGATTTTGCCGGGCAATGATTTTACCGAATCAGACCCTGAGGCAATTCGTGATCATCTCGAACACAGTGTGGATTTGATTATGCACGGTGGCGTATTGGGTGAGCATCCCACCACAGTGGTTGATTTTAGTGAAGGCAACCCAGAAATTCGCCGCCACGGCAGTGGTGATCCACAACCATTTGAATAAAAAATGAACCAAGTGTCACCATGAGCCGTAACTACTCATACAGTGCAATTGCATTGTGACAATGTGCTAGTTCTGATGTTGTGTCAGCGTCATGTTGACCTTCCATTCCCGCCCAGCCGCCTTGCTGGGCGTTTTTTTATTTTAAAAAGTCAGAGCCAGCCGAAACTGTTTCTCTATCCCCTAGGTTCTTGGTATTATTCGCCTCCTGATGACGAAAACCGTCAGCAAACCAATTAATGCCAACCGTGACAGTGATGACGCCTGTGAAGGCGACAGTAAGGTAAGACAAACATGAGCGAAAAATTGCAGAAGGTGCTAGCGCGTGCTGGCGTAGGTTCACGTCGTGAGATGGAAAGCTATATCCAATCAGGGCGAGTGAGTGTGAACGGTGTGGTTGCCAAGCTTGGCGATCGTCTTGATGATCCGAGTGCGCTGGTGCGTGTAGACGGTCATCCTGTTCAGCTAAGTGCGCCTTCTGAGTCTGTGTGTCGAGTCCTCGCATACAACAAACCGGAAGGCGAATTGTGTACGCGTAGCGACCCAGAAGGTCGCCGCACTGTCTTCGATCGTCTTCCTAAGTTAAGAGACGCCCGTTGGGTTGCTGTCGGTCGTCTGGATGCAAACACCTCAGGCTTGTTGCTATTTACCACTGATGGTGAATTAGCAAACCGACTAATGCACCCAAGCCGCCAAGTGCAGCGTGAATACATGGTACGTGTATTTGGTGAGGTGAACGAAGACATGGTGCGTAATCTTGTCTCTGGTGTTGAGCTAGAAGACGGCGTAGCGCGTTTTGAGGACGTTGTTTACGCGGGTGGCGAAGGCATGAATCATACCTTCTATGTGGTGATCACCGAGGGACGCAACCGTGAGGTGCGCCGTTTGTGGGAAACCCAAGGGGTGACGGTGAGCCGTCTGAAGCGTGTTCGTTATGGCGATATCTATCTCGAGAAAGACTTGCCACGTGGTGGCTGGCGCGAGATGGAGCTGAAAGAAGTGAACTACTTGCGAGAAATGGTTGAAATGAAACCAGAATCGCAAACAGTGATCACCCCAGAGGATCAGAAGCGCAAAAAATCGCGCCAGAAGATTCGCCGTGCTGTTCGCCGCTATGAAGAACGTATTGATTCCGATAGCAAACCGAAAAAAGCGCGCCAAGCGCGTCGTGGTAACGCACCCGCTGGTGGGCCGAAAGGCAGTGGACCTAAGCCTAAACAAGGCAACTCTCGAGCAGGCGCGCCGCGTGGCAAAGGTAAACCGCGCACCCGCAAATGACGTTTTATAGAGCGGCATTTTAAAAAGCGTAACCTGAAGCCCGGCACCTGCCGGGTTTTTTATGCGCTGTTTTTACCTTTCTTCAACCTGCATTGCCTCTCATTCTATCTTCATCCACATGATAACGATTCTTGTTTGTGATAATGTGCTACTTATCGTTTTATTAGTAAATGGATGTGATGAAAGCGGCCGAGCAGCACATCGCCACACGTTTTAACCGAATCGAACGTGTGTTGGCGTATATTCATGCCAACCTTGACCAACCCTTAAATGTGGCAGACCTAGCCGCGTTAAGTTGCTGGTCACGTTGGCAGTTGCAGCGAGTTTTTTCGGAACAAACTGGGGTCAATGTTGCGCACTACGTACGAGAGCTAAAACTTGGGCAAGCGGCGCAACAGCTTGTCATGGGTCAAAGCCGTGTCATTGATATTGCGTTGATGTATGGCTTTGGCTCCGAGGCGAGCTTCTCGCGTGCATTTCGGCAATATTTTGGTATGACCCCGCGTCACTATCGGCAGCGCGGCGTGATGGATGGTATTCGCACACCGATGCATATTGCTAGTCTGACAACCTCTCAACCATCTTGGCTGTCTGTGCATATTCAAACGCGAGAGCCAATGCACCTAGTAGGCCAGCTTGGCTATATTCGAGGATTATTTTCATCACAGCCCGACTTTACCCATGTCGTGCCTGAGCTTTGGCAACACGTCCATCAGTCATTATGGTACGCCGGTGAGTGTGAAAGTATTGGCGCGATTAACGTTACCCAAGCGGAGACACTGGGTGAGCCTTTACCCTATTTAGCCGGTCAAGTCACAATGCATCCGCCTGAAGACAATGCAATTACTCACTGGATAATCCCTGCCACAACCTATGCGGTGATCACACATACTGGCCCGGTGAGTGCATTGCCGGAAACGCTTAAGGCTTTTATCTACCACTGGCTGCCTCAATCTGGCTACACATGTACCGACGGGGTTGAGTTAGAGGTTTATCCTCCACACTATCAGCCTGCCGATAAGCACGCTGTGATGCACTATTGGGTGCCGCTCGACACCGCACACATTGCACCAAATTGAACAGTTTTTATCAGTCCTGCCCTTACAATGCGAATGATTTCGTTTTCCATTTAAGTTGTTTGAGTTGTAAGAAGGACGTTTTAATGCAGGCACCAACATCTCGCGTATTCGCCAATGGTTGGCGACGCTCGCCGTTAGCACTTATTATCATGGGGACACTTACCAGCGCGTTGGCCCATGCTGAGAATGAACAGAGTGATATTGAAACCATTCACGTGCTGGGCGATACCTACCGAAATACTGCCACTAAAACAGTACTGGCACCAGAAGAGACGCCTCAAGCGGTTACCGTCATCGACCGAGACACTATCGAGCAACGCCAAGCCAGCTCATTAAGTGAAGTAGTGCGCTACACCCCCGGCGTTAATACGGAGTTGCGAGGTGGGGCAGTGACGCGCCTCGATTTGTTTAATATTCGGGGCTTTATTAACTATCAAAACTTCTTTGATGGTCTCGCAGTGCCATACAACACGTGGAATTTGCAGCCGCAAATCGATCCGATTGCCATCGAACAAGTCGAAGTTTTTAAAGGGCCGACGTCGGTGTTATACGGGAATATTCCACCGGGTGGCATGGTGAATATGATCGCCAAAACGCCGCAACAGCAAGCTGCACATCGCGTGGCGGTGAGTACCGATTCGGACGCGTTGCGTGAAGTGTCGGTCGGCAGTACGGGGGCAATATCAGATACCTCACTGGCTTATCGAATGGTGGCACTGGCTCGGCAAAAAGACGGTCAGGCGGGTGACTCGGAAGAAGAGCGGTATGTGGTTGCCCCATCGTTAGATTGGCGGGCGTCGCCAGATACCTTGGTGAACGTTAACCTTTATTACCAAGCGGATCCGGCGGCGGGGATTTATACTTCATTACCCGCTAAAGGCTCGGTATTGCACAGTGACAAAGGCCGTTTATCAAGCGACAGCTTCTCCGGTGATAATCATTGGAACACCTACGACCGAGAATTCTTGATGCTCGGGTACAAGGTGCAGCATCAGCTTTCTGCCGATTGGTCATTGCTTCACACAGCACGCTACACGGATGCAGATTTACTACAAAAAAACATGTATCACCAGAAGAGCAGTGATGGTCAGCACTACCCGCGCAATGCCTATCTTACCGACGAATCTATGACGTCTTGGGTTGTCGACACCCAGCTATCAGGAGATTTGCGTTGGGGGAAAGCGCAACATTACACCTTATTTGGGCTCGACTATCAGAATATGTCTTCTGATGTTAGCTATGACGACACGCTAGCGGGTGTCGTGCCGGATATTGATATTTTTCACCCCAATAACCATCAGGTTGACCCAAGCGCCCTGACCTTCGTTTATCAAGATCAGCACGATATCGAGGTGGCGCAGACAGGCATCTATGCTCAGGATCAAATCCTTTGGAAACAATGGGTTTTACTTGCCGGTGCGCGGTACGATGAATATGAGTTAAAAGACGATCAACGTACCCTGTATGCGGGGACACCCAGTGGTTCAGATAAAACAATTCGCCACTACAATTTAGCATTTCGTGCTGGGGCAATGTATCAATTCAACAACGGTATATCGCCTTATCTCAGCTACTCAGAAAGTTTTGAACCCACGGATATGGATAATCGCGGTAACGTATTTGACCCATCCACGGGAAAACAATGGGAAGCGGGGCTTAAATATCTTTCACTAGATGGCACGACGGGATTCAATTTGGCGCTGTTTGAGCTCAAAAAACAGGATGCCTTGGTCAATGATCCCAACGACTCCTATGCGAAAATTCAAACCGGTGAAATTCGATCTCGTGGGATAGAAGTCTCCCTCGATCACGCGCTGAGTGTGGACACAGACGTGTCACTGACTTACGGCTACATGGATATGGAAATTACGGACGACCCTAATCTTGAGGGAAAAACGCCTGTTTGGGTGCCAGAGCAAACTGCCAGTGCATGGCTGAATCATCAAGTCAGTGCGGGGACTCGAGTCAGTGTTGGTGTGCGTTATGTCGGTGAGTCACAGGGTAACGCCAACAATACCTTTACCGTGCCGGATTATACGGTGTTTGACACCGCGATTCGCTATGACTTATCGCAGCTTTCCTCGTCGCTTTCTGGGGCAAATGTGTCGCTATCTGCAACGAACTTGTTCGATAAGACCACATATAGCTGTTTTGATGAGTTGAACTGTTGGTATGGCGATGAGCGAAATATCAAGGCCAAGCTCAGCGTCGATTTTTAACCAGTGAAGCACGAAAAGCGCCCCAGTCTTGGGGCGTTATCGATTAGCGTTTCGGTTGCGCATCAATACACTGACCGTGCTCGTTAATACCTTCTGGCGCCATCAGGTAAATATACAGCGGCATAATATCGAGCGGGGTTTTCAGTGTTTGTGGATCCTCGCCGGGGAACGCGCTGGCTCGCATGCTGGTGCGGGTGCCACCCGGGTTGATAGCATTAACACGGACCTTGGTGTCAGACATCTCATCCGCCAGTACTTGCATCATACCTTCGGTTGCAAACTTAGATATCGCATAACTGCCCCAATAAGCACGACCTTGGTGGCCTACCGTTGATGTGGTAAATACAATGCGCGCGTCATCCGACTTTTTCAGCAACGGGAGTAGGGCTTGTGTCATTAGCATGGTCGCTTTGACGTTCACCTGCATGACATCATCGTGCGACTTCTCATCAATTTGGTCGAAAGGGCTGAGTACGCCAAGTAGCCCCGCGTTATGCAATACGCCATCTAAGCGACCAAACTGTTGCTCGATGGTATCGGCCATATCCATGTAATGCTGACGCGTAGCGCCGAGCATATCCAATGGGATAATGGCTGGCTGTGGCGCGCCCATCGCATCAATCTCGTCGTATACGGCTTCAAGCTTTTTCACAGTACGGCCCAGCAAAATAACCGTTGCGCCTTTTTCGGCGTAACTTAATGCGGCTTGACGGCCAATACCTGCGCCTGCACCGGTCACTAAAATGACGCGACCTGCTAGGGCATTTGAGGTAACTTGATATTCCACGATACAAATCCTTATTTATTGTTAAACGTAGATTATTGTAAGGTTGCGGGTGATGTGTGACAACCAAGCGCGTGATGCGCTGTATTAAGGCATTGCCACCAAAGCGAGACAAAGAGGATACAACATTGGAATTTATTGCGGATTATGGGCTGTTTTTGGCCAAAGTCATCACCTTTTTAGTGGCTGCAGTGGTACTGGTTGCCCTGGTTCGTGCCGCGAACGACAAGGGCGGACAAAAGGGGAGCCTGAAGATCACCGATCTGACTGAGAGCTTTAAGCATCATCGTGAAGCACTGGAACACCACCTTTACAATGAGGCTGAGCTAAAGGCGCGTGATAAGGCAGAGAAAAAAGCCAAGAAGGCGGAAAAGAAAGCCCAAAAAGCCGCGGCGAAGAAAGACAGCGAGCACAATCCGTCACGTGAGCCGCGATTGTTTGTACTGACCTTTAAGGGCAGTATCGATGCCCGTGAAGTGGAAGGGTTACGCGAAGAAATTTCTGCCATTCTCGCGGTGGCGACATCTGACGATGAAGTGTTAGTGCGTCTAGAAAGTGGCGGGGGCATGGTGCATGGCTATGGTCTTGCCGCTTCGCAGTTAGCAAGAATTCGGAAAGCGGGCGTGCGTTTGACCATTTCGGTCGATAAAGTCGCCGCCAGCGGTGGCTATATGATGGCGTGTGTGGCGGATAAAATCATTGCAGCACCGTTTGCCATCATCGGGTCAATTGGTGTGATTGCGCAATTACCAAACTTTAATAAGTTACTGAAGAAGAACGATATCGAGTTTGAGCAACTGACCGCCGGTGAATTTAAGCGCACCCTGACGATGTTTGGTGAAAATACGGATAAAGCACGTGAAAAATTCCAAACCGAGTTAGAAGAAACCCACGACCTTTTCAAAGGGTTTATCACTGAGCATCGTCCGACATTAAATGTGGATGCCGTGGCAACGGGTGAGCATTGGTTCGGTAATCAAGCCATTGATTTGGGTCTTATCGATGCGGTGAGCACCAGCGATGAATATTTATTTGAGGCGGCAAACAGCGAGCGTCATATCCTTGCGGTGAGCTATCATCAGCGTAAAAACATCGCAGAAAAGCTTGCAGGCGCCTCAGCAGAGGTTGCTGATCGCGTGTTACTTAAATGGATCAGCCGCGGCCAGCGTCCCTTGATTTAACGCTTGTTTGGCATCACACCATCACGTTTCACCGTGATGGTGTGGTTTCAACCGTGGAGTGAGCAAAATCTTGGCTATGATTGGAGTCAAAACACACAAATATTGTGAGCCAAGCCAAAAATTATCGTTTCTGTTTGGCTATTTATCGGGTCGCAATGGTAATGATTAGCGCGTTTTTTCCCGAATCTGTCTTTAAAAGATGGACCACAATAAATGATCACAATTAACTAACAATTGTGGAAGGGACAAGCAATCAGCGTGTTTTACTGCGAATTTAGTTGATATTCGGTCAGACTCGCTCAATATTGTAAAACAGAAAGCGTCTTACTCACTATCATGAGTTTGCAACGCAACGAATTATCGACAGTTTTTAGCGCAAAGGGCGTACATTAGGTCATTATGGGCAAATCTCTCGTCATCGTGGAGTCCCCAGCAAAGGCGAAAACGATCAACAAATACCTCGGCAAAGACTTCATCGTGAAGTCGAGTGTCGGGCATGTTCGTGACCTGCCAACTGGTTCGACGCAGGGCGGCAAAAAAGCCGCTCCAGTGTCAACGAAAGGGCTCAGCGCCGAAGAAAAAGCGCGAATCAAGAAAGAAAAAGAAAAGAAGGCGCTCATCAACAAGATGGGCGTCGATCCTTACAATGGCTGGCAAGCGAAATACCAAGTCCTGCCGGGTAAGGAGAAAGTGGTTGCCGAACTCAAGCAGCTAGCGGAAAAAGCGGATCACGTTTATCTCGCAACGGATTTGGACCGCGAAGGGGAAGCCATTGCTTGGCACCTGCGGGAACTGATCGGTGGCGACCATGATCGCTTCAAACGCGTGGTGTTTAACGAAATCACCAAAAATGCGATTACACAAGCCTTTGAAACACCGGGCGATGTCAATATTGATGGCGTCAATGCGCAGCAAGCTCGCCGTTTCCTCGATCGTGTCGTCGGGTTTATGGTCTCACCGTTGCTGTGGAAAAAAGTTGCACGTGGCCTATCGGCGGGTCGTGTTCAGTCGGTGGCGGTAAAACTGCTGGTTGAACGCGAGCATGAGATTAAAGCCTTTATTCCAGAGGAATTCTGGGATGTGCATGCGGATACCCTAACGCCGAACGCACAGGCACTTCGTTTGCTGGTGGCACAACAAAACGGCAAGGCGTTCAAGCCGAAGAACAAAGATCAGGCCATGGCGGCGGTGTCAGCGCTTGAGCATGCAAGCTTTGTGGTACGCGATCGCGAAGATCGTCCGTCAACCAGCAAGCCGTCTGCGCCTTATATCACCTCGACATTGCAGCAGGCGGCCAGTACTCGCTTGGGCTTTGGGGTGAAAAAGACCATGATGCTGGCTCAGCGTTTGTATGAAGCCGGTTACATCACCTACATGCGTACCGATTCGACCAACCTCAGCAAAGAAGCGGTCGAAGCGGCCCGTGGCCATATTGCGAGTGAATATGGCGAGCAATATTTGCCAGAGTCTGCGAATGTGTATGGTGCGAAGGCGAATGCACAGGAAGCGCACGAAGCGATTCGTCCCTCTGATGTGGGTGTGAGCGCGAATGATCTGCAAGGCATGGACCCAGACGCCCATCGTCTGTATGACTTGATTTGGCGCCAGTTTGTTGCCTGTCAAATGATGCCAGCGAAGTATGATTCAACCACACTGACCGTCGCAGCCGGTGATTTCTCGCTGAAAGCGAAGGGACGTACGCTGCGCTTTGATGGTTGGACACGCGTTCAACGCCCATCGGGTAAGAACGAGGATCAAACCTTACCGGCTGTTGATGTGGGTGAAACCCTCAAGTTAGAGCAGCTTGATCCTAAGCAGCACTTTACCAAGCCACCGGCACGTTTTACTGAGGCCGCACTGGTAAAAGAGCTTGAAAAGAGAGGGATCGGTCGACCATCGACCTATGCGTCTATCATTTCCACCATTCAAGACCGCGGGTATGTGCGGGTTGAAAACCGTCGCTTTTACGCTGAGAAGATGGGCGAAATTGTGACCGATCGACTCAACCATAGCTTTGCTGATCTGATGGATTATGATTTTACCGCGCGGATGGAAGCGTCGTTAGACAAAATTGCCGTCGGTGATATCGATTGGAAGGCAGTGCTCGATAACTTCTTTGCCGACTTTACGTCGGAGTTGGAAACCGCAGAGCAAGACGAAGACGACGGTGGGATGAAGCCCAACTACATGGTGATGACAGATATCGACTGTCCAACCTGTGGCCGTAAAATGGGTATTCGTACCGCGTCGACAGGGGTATTCCTTGGTTGTTCAGGCTACGCGTTACCACCGAAAGAGCGTTGTAAAACCACCATCAACCTGATGGATGAAGATGGTATTGTCAACGTGCTTGAGGAAGACGTTGAAACGGCCGATCTTCGAGCAATGAAGCGTTGTCCGATTTGCGAAACCGCCATGGATTCTTACCTAATCGACCAGCACCGAAAACTGCACGTTTGTGGTAATAACCCAAGCTGTGAAGGTTATGTGGTCGAAAAAGGTGAATTCAAGCCAAAAGGCTACGATGGCCCGGTCGTTGAGTGCGACAAGTGTGGTAGCGATATGGTGCTGAAAAATGGCCGTTTCGGTAAATACATGGGTTGTACTAACGAGGAATGTAAGAACACGCGTAAGATCCTCAAAAATGGTGAGATTGCTCCACCGAAAGAAGATCCCGTGCATTTCCCCGAGTTACCGTGTGAAACCTCGGATGCGTATTTCGTATTGCGTGATGGTGCATCGGGCCTATTTATGGCCGCGAGTAATTTTCCGAAATCTCGTGAAACGCGCGCACCTTTGGTTGAAGAGCTTCACCGCTTTAAAGACCGTATTTCTGATAAGTTCAAATACTTAGCAGATGCGCCGCAGGAAGATCCGGACGGACGTCCGACAGTGGTTCGCTTTGCGCGCAAAACAAAAGAAAACTATGTGCGCAGTGAAGAAGACGGAAAACCGACAGGTTGGTCAGCGTTCTTTGTTGATGGTCAGTGGGAAGTCACCGACAAACGTAAGAAAAAAACCAAGGCTGACTAAGCCATAGCGCTTGTGATTCAAACCCGCCAGTACGGCGGGTTTTTTCGTTGTAGGCATGAGTGAACCTTTGCTTGATCCGTCCCAATATCTTGTCGATACCAATTGCTAAAATGCCGCCTTTCATTTCTTCTCTGAGGCCATATGGAGCTTCATCAATTAGTCAATACACTGGGCCAAGACTTAAAATATCGTTATGGCGAACGTGTTCATAAGCTCACATTGCATGGCGGTTTTAGCTGTCCCAATCGTGATGGCACACTTGGGCGAGGCGGGTGCACATTTTGCAATGTGGCTTCGTTTGCCGATGAGCAGGCTCAGCATGGCTCGGTAAGCCAGCAATTGCAGCAACGGGCTAAAGAAGTTGATCGCGCTCGACGCTACCTTGCCTATTTTCAGGCCTATACCAGTACTTACGACGAAGTCACACGCTTAAAAGCCTTGTACGAGCAAGCACTCGCGCGGGAAAACATGGTGGGGCTTTGTGTCGGTACACGCCCTGATTGTGTGCCACAGGCCGTATTGGCGTTGTTGGCAGATTATCACCAACAAGGGTTTGAGGTCTGGTTAGAGCTTGGCTTACAAACCGCTCACGATAAAACCCTAAAGCGCATTAATCGCGGCCATGATGTTGCCGTCTATGAAGCTGTTACCCAGCAGGCGCGCGCGTTGGGGATAAAAGTCTGTACCCATTTGATCGTGGGTTTGCCAGGCGAAGACTTGGCGGCACACCAGCAAACCATTGATCGGGTCGTGGGTGTCGGGACGGATGGGGTTAAGCTCCACCCATTGCATATTGTTGAAGGCAGTACCATGGCGAAGGCGTGGCGAGCAGGGCGTCAGTTTGCGATGTCTTTAGACGACTATGTACGCAGCGCGACCATGATGATCCAGCGAACTCCGCCAGAGGTGGTATATCATCGTGTGTCTGCCAGTGCCCGTCCACCCACACTGCTGGCCCCTTTATGGTGCGAGAACCGCTGGCTCGCGATGACGGCAATCGCGAACCAGCTGGACAGTTCAGGCGCGCAAGGCGCAGCACTCGGCCGGCCATTTATGCCTCGCTAGCGTGATGACGCTTGGGGAGCAAACGCGCCGCAAGACGGCGAAAAAGGTGGCCAATGTCTTGTAGAATAAGATACAAGCATGGGACCAAGAATAGCGTCAGTAGGGTCGCAAACATCACTGCAAAACCGAGCGCGACCGCCATGGGGATCACGAACCGTGCCTGCAGGCTGGTTTCAAACATGATGGGGAGTACCCCTGCAAAGGTGSTGATAGAGGTAAGCGTAATGGCACGAAAACGCGCACAACCGGCTTCTATTACCGCTTGTTTTATCGCAACTCCCGCTTCTCGAGCATGATTGATGTAATCCGTCATCACTAAGGAGTCATTCACCACCACACCTGCAGCTGCGATCAGACCAAATGTCGACATCAAGCTCAGATCGATATCAAACCAATAGTGCCCCCATATGGCGCCGGTTAAACTAAAGGGGATCACGGACATAATGATCAACGGCTGCGTGTAGCTTTTTAGCGGCACCGCGAGCAGGGCATACACCACTATCATCCCCGCAATAAAGAACAAGATTTGCTCGTTTTGCTGTGCTTGCTGCTCTTCTATTGAGCCGCTTAGCTCGGTGGTGACATCGGGATAACGCGCCAGAATATCGGGAATAATGTCCTGATCGATGGTGTCGATAATCGCGCCAGGCTCCACTTGCTCTTCGTCGATCGCGCCATACACATACACGGTACGGAATCCTGCCTCTCGTCGTAAACTGTTCACGCCCGGCTGTTGTTTTAGCGCCACCACATCCCCCAACATCACTTGTTGACCTGATGGTGTAGTGATGATGGCATAACGCAGTGATGAGAAGGCTTCACGGGTGAGTTTGGGGTAACGTACCATCACTTTCACCTCTTCGCCGTCGCGGATCATCCGTTGCGCTTCGCCGCCATAGAAGCTTCCTCCCACCTGCGTGGCAATGGTGGTCAGATCGAGCCCGAGATCATAAGCGACGGGTGTAAGTGAGATGAGCACCTCTTGACTCCCTGAGTCAATTGACGAGGAGATATCGTAAAGGCCCGGCTGCTGATTAAGTCGAGACATCAGTGCAAGCCCCGCTTGATTCAAGGTAGTGATATCGGGTCCGAACAGGAGGTAGCCAAACTCGTCGCCGTCTTCACCGCCATTAACATCATCCTGAATCGTGAGTGTTTTCACGCCGGGAATATCTGGCATTGCTTCGCGCCAACGACGAGACAGCTCAAAGGTGGTGAAAGGACGAACGTCGTCATCGACCAAGGGGATCACCAACTCGCCAGATGTGCGTCCATCGTTAAATACGAGGGTATCTTTAATGATGTGCTGCCCAGTTTCTAACGCGATTTGGTCATCAACGCGATATACCATGCTCTCGATAGCTTTGAGGGCGTCAATGGTTTGTTCACTGGATGCATTGTTATTCATGGTCAGATTGATGCTGGGAAAGTCATGCGGGACTTTAGGTGTTGGCACCATACGCACATGGTTCGCAGTAACCAGACCAATCGCAATCGTCAGCAGGGTGATAAAGGAGGCAAGTACCGACCAGCGCCAATGCACGCAGAATGTGACTGCTCGTTGGTAAGGGCCACGGATAAAACGTTGGAACTGTTGATTGAATCGCTCCCTTATACTGTGGTGCTTGGGGGGCGTAAAATGGGTGTGTGCAAGGTGAGCCGGTAAAATCAGCTTAGATTCAATTAAGCTAAACACCAGACACAACATAACGATCGATGCGATACCGAAGAAAAAGGCGCGCTCTGGGCCGCTGGACATGATAAAGGGAGCGAACACCGCAATGGTGGTGAGTACGCCGAATGTGGCGGGTGTCGCGACGCGTTGTGCCCCTTTAACCACGTTATCCACGCCACCGCCGACTTTTTCAACTTGGGTGTAGACACTTTCACCGATCACGATGGCATCGTCGACAACAATCCCCAACACCATAATAAATGCGAAGAGCGAGACAATATTGATGCTCACGCCAATCAATGGCATTAACATCACGGCACCTAAAAAGCACACCGGTAGGCCAATCATTACCCACATCGCGAGCTTGAAACGCAAGAAAACGGTAAGCAATAGCGCAACCAATACCGCCCCTTGAAGCAGGTTTTTAAGCATCATATCGAGGCGAGCGTTTAGGTAGTAGGTCATATCAACGACCGACTTTAGCTTTAACCCTGGCGGTAAGGTCTGGTTTTTGGCGTCAATGTATTGGCTCACCGCGTCGGCGACCGTCACCATATTTTCGGACGCTGTCGCTTGTACATTTAAGAAAATGGCATTTTGCCCTGAGTATTTAAAATACAGCTCGCCTTCGGTGAAGCCGTCTTTGATAGTGGCAATATCTTGAAGCAGCAAACGGCTGCCATTGGGGCCAATTTTGATCGGAATCGAGCGGAATTCGTCGCCACGATAACGTTGGTTTTCAACCCGAATGGAGATCATGCCATTGTTGGTGCGCACTTCACCCGCAGAGAAGTTCGCAGAATAACGGGCGATAGCATCACTGACCTGATTCAAGGTCAGATTGTATTTCTGCAGTACCTGTGGAGGGACTTCAATCGCAATTTCATAGGTAGGAGCGCTGAGTTCAACCAGTGTTACGTCTTCAAGTTGGAGCAGTTCATCTTCAATTTTCTGCGCCACAGGCTTAAGCGCGGTGAGGGGTTTATCTCCTACCACCGCCATGCTTATCACGGTTTGTCGAAACTCAACTTGCGCGACAGTCAGTGGTTCCATATTGCCGGGTAAGTTAGATAGGGCATCGACTTTTTGTTTGACTCTATCAAGGACAAGGTTGAGATCTTCGCCGACATCGACTTCAATCGCGACGCGGCCATAGCCTCGTCTTGCCGTAGAAACCACCGACTCAATGCCGCTGACATCTTTGATGGCTTCCTCCACTTTGACCAAGATACTCTCTTCGACTTCTTGTGGTGAGGCGCCAGGGTAGTCGGCGGTGATATGGATATAATTGATTTCAATGTTGGGGAACATCTGACGCTGGATAAAAAAGTAGCTAGCGACCCCCATCACAATAATAAAAATCATGATCAGGTTAGCGGCGACCGGGTTATGGGCAAAGTAGGCGATCAGGCCACGTGATTGTGTCGAATCACTCATCATTGGCCTCCGCTACCTGAGAGGCGAGGCGCACCGTCATTCCCTTTTCTGGAAATTCCGGTAGGGTGACGACCAACCTGTCGTTTGGCTCTAGACCTTGGTCGGCAAACATAAATTCGCCTTCCGTACGGACGACTCGTATCGTCCGTGGCATCAGTTCATTGTTATCGTTTACCACCCAAACTTGTCGATTCTGAATTAACTCCTGAGGTAATTTAAAAACGTTACTCAGTGTGGTGCCCGTAAACGTGACTTCGACATAGCTACCGAACGGAAGAGGTATTGCGTCGCTATTGATCCCATAAGGGTCATCAAGCCTTACGACCACTTGCATCATTCGGGTGCGTTTTTCAACCACCCCTAAATCTCTAACGACCTTTCCTTGCCGAGAAACGGGTTGAGCACTGTTACGTGTAATAGTGGCCCCGATACCAGCCAACTGCGTCGGCAGAAAAGCACTGTCAAAGCCGGGAATGGGGAGATGAATCTCCGCTGATTCAATATTGTTGAGTGTCGCGACAGGCGTGCCGATGTTGATGTATTGGCCAACCCCGATTTCGCGAGACACCACTAAGGCATCATAAGGTGCTGTCACCTGACAGTTAGCAAGATCGCGCTGTGCGCGTTTGAGCGCAGCCTGTGCGGATTTGACGCGCGCTTGTGCACTGAGAACTTGAGGCTTTCTCAAGTATAAATCTGTCACTTGTGAGGCGGGGAGTGTCTTTGCTTGTCGCTGAGCGACAGCGGCTTGCGCTTGTTCTTCAATCAGCGCGGCTTTGGCACTGGCGAGATCCGCTTCAGCGCTTAGCACAGCAGCCTCATAATTATCCGGTTCGATGGCAAAAAGGATTTCTCCACGCTTCACAATACCGCCAGCGACAAAGTTTGGATGCCAACTGACCACTTCACCTGATACCTGAGCCGCGATTTGAGTGGCCTCAACCGGCATTACTTCACCGTGTGCTCGGAGGACAACTTGGTGTTGCATCGGAGAAATGACTTGGGTTTCTACCACTGGCGCGGCTTGTGAAACAACGTCTGCCTTAGTTTGAGGTTCAGTCGCAGCGATTGCCGTATAGGCGAGGTAGCCAAGGGCAAGAATAAGCGGTGGCGCAACCCAACGAAGTCCTTTCATTTACAGTGGATCCCTTTTTAGCTGGTTGACGTTACATGCGACGTGTCTGATTTCTCTGTTAAGTATTGACCAACTTATCACGCAACACCGCTTGACGGACTACGTTCGCCATGAACCTTTGATGATGGTCTTGTTTTTTATGGTTTAATTCGTTTTGTCTGTCATCCGTAATGTGTTCATGCCCATCGCCATGTTTAGCGATACGTCTCAATTAAGCGGACGATCCTTATTATCGTCTGTTGCTCATGGTTGGACGGTTTTGATTAGTTGTACTTATTTTTCGTTTTAAAATTTCATGTTTCATCAATTAGTGCGGGTGATCACGGCTAAAAAGCGTCATTAAATAATTTATGTTGTAAATTAACAGAGTTCTAGAGCGTTTTAATAAGCCATTTATTTGTAACGTTAAACAAGTTGTGAGGTTTTACGTCAGTTTTTACTGGGTTTTTTGTCAGTTAAGCGGTGAGACGTTGAAGGCTATGCATTAAAATCCTGAGGTTATGATGACACGCTCTCAGGAGCGTGAACCCTATGTCATGTTGGCCGTAAATTTATTTTTTGTTATCTAAATCAGTTATTTATATTGTTATCAGTGGTTTCATTGAAAGTAAGATCTATGTCATGAAACTGTCAGAATCTTGCCCTCCATCATATTATTCGTATCAAAAAATAAGATTATGTTGATGTTTTTCTCTGCGTATTTAGTCTGGAGATGTGGTTACACGAAATGTGTAAGCAGCGGGGCGAAAACACGGGCGACAAGCTCGGTTTTCAAATCGGTTTTGAACTCTAAAACACTAAATAACGCACAGAGACAAAACCAAAAATCTTGGAGGCAGCAGGAGTTTTCCATGAATAAGATTTTTAAATTATCCGCATTAGCTGCGGCAGTACTCTCTGCTGGCGTGGCAATGCCAGCACTCTCACAGGAAGCAACAGCAGATTATTCGACAAGTACCTCTCCTTTTTTCTCTGATGCGACGATTAGTGGCAATCTCAACTTTTGGATGCGAGCCCGTGATCGCGCAGGTACAGATGCCAATGGCAACGATACTGCCAAAGAAACCAACCTTGACCACGGCTCTATCTACGCAAATCTTGCCTTTAACTCAGGCTACGCGGCGGAAGTGGTTGGCCTTGATCTGATGGCCTTTAGTACATTTGATATGTGGCAAAACAGTAACCCAGACCACGAAATGAACTTTTGGGGCGTGAATAACCCCTACGACAAGCAGCCAGATGATAGCGAATGTACGGGCGCATGGGACGAGGAATGTACGGATAATGGCGTATCACTGGCTACCGCGGCGGCTAAATTTAAGTTTGGTGACAATGTAACGGCGAAGCTTGGTTATTTTCAGCCCTCTGTGCCAAGCACAATTGGTGTTAACTGGTCTTTTGCGCCGGGCACTCATGTAGGTGGTGAGTTAGGCCTGAAGTTCGATAATCTTAATATGGGCCTTGTCGTTTCTGAGCGCTATAAGGCGCCTTGGTTTAAAGAAACCTATGAATTTCAAACCACCAACGGAGAAGATGCTGGCACAGCGTATTCACTTGGTGCTGTTTATACTTTGGATAACGGTATTTCTATTGATGCAGCATATGGTGCATTAACTGATGGTGACCGCTGGAATGCGCACGTTAAAGTGAAAGGCACGACCGAAGGTGGCGTGTATTGGTCGCCGCAACTTTATGTGGTCGATGATGATGAACAATATGATAGCACGGCATTCCAACTCGCTATGCTTACTAGTGTGTCATCAGGTCAGTACTCGTATCGAGCGGAAGCAACTTATACCGAAGCCGATTCAGGAGACCCTGCTAAGGTACAAAATCTAGCGTATCGTTTGACGAGTCAATATGGCGGCTCTAATGGTGCTTATGATATTTGGTGGAATAACCGCTCGGATTTTAACCATGATGAAGAACTGGCGCTATTTGGGTCGTTATCGCGTGATTTCTCGGATATTGGGGCTAAAGGCTTTAGTGCAGGCTTTAACGGTGCTTATGGCTTTGGATCATCCGCCAAAGGGTATGATGATCTAAAAGAGTACTCCTACAGTCTGTTTGCAAATTATGCGATTCAAAATGGTGCACTTAAAGATGCGAAGGTCAGTTTTTACTTCACGCAGTACTTCAATGATACCGATGCACCAAGCTGGAATGGCTACACCAATCTATTCCAAGATGAGGACGATTTTAAATTAACCTTAGCAATTCCTTTCTCCATTAAATAAGGTCTTTTTGGTACTGTCTTTTAGCTGAGCCTAGCGCTCAGCTTTTTTTATGTGCTGTGCAATCAAATCACATAAGGTTGCCAGCGCATTTTTATGTGAATGATCGAGCGGGTAAGAGGCATTCAATCGAAAGCAATGGGCAAACTGTGCGTGTGTCGCAAACATATTACCCGGCGCGATACTGATATGGTGTTTGAGCGCAAGGTGGTAAAGTGCGGTGGTATCACTGCCTTTGGGCAAAGTTATCCATAAAAAATACCCTCCTTGGCTGTTAATGACACTAACGCCTTGCGGTAAATGGGCGATCAGAAACTGATAGGTCACTTTTTTTCGTTCAGCCAGTGTGCGACGCAGCTGCTTTAGGTGGTGTTCATAGTTGCGGTTATGAAGATAATGCGCGACGGCAAGTTGAATGGGGACGCTGGTGGTCACTGTGCTCATTAGCTGCAGCTTTTGTAGTTTCTGGGCTTGATCACCGGCTGCCACCCAACCAAGGCGAAAGGCATCGACCAAGGTTTTTGAGAAAGACGAGCAGTGCAAAACATGACCGCTGTTATCGAACGCTTTAGTCGGGTGCGGTTTGTGTTCGCCATCATAGAGTTCGCCATAGACATCGTCTTCGATTAAATACACCTGATAGCGTTTGACGAGTTCGGCAAGGCGTGCTTTTTTTGCGTCTGACAGCGAATATCCCAACGGATTTTGATGATTGCTCATCAGCCAACAAGCGCGGATTGGATGCGTTTGCAAGGCGCGTTCAAGTGCATCAAGATCAATCCCTTCCGTCGGATGTGTTCGGATCGCCATCGCTTTGAGCCCCCGGTTTTCAAGGGCTTGTAGCGCACCGTAAAACGCCGGACTTTCAACAGCGACCCAATCCCCAGGTTGTGTGACCGCGCGTAAGCTCAGGTTAAGCGCATCCAACCCGCCCGCGGTGATCACGATTTCATCGGGAGAAACCTGCATCCCCTGCGCTGCATAGCGTTGGGCAATCAGGTGACGTAGTTGGGCATTACCCGGGGGAAGATTGTCGACCACACTATGAATCGACATAAAGCGCACCGCAGTGGTGAGCGAGCGGTTTACTTGATGGCGAGGGGCGAGCAGGGGATCAACATAGGCATGCCCGTAGCTTGCCATACCCGGCGAGCGGCTGGCTTGCAACACATCGAAAATATAGTCATTGATATCGACAGATTCTGCAGGGTGAATCGCACTGTCTGGCTTGTTATCGTCGAGTTCGGCATGGGGAGCGACGCGGTAACCTGAGCGAGACTGAGAAACAATCCACCCTTGGCTTTCTAGCAGTTGGTAGGCTTGGAGTACCGTCATGACACTCAACCCTGAATAAGCGGCCTGTTTTCTCAGCGAGGGAAGCTTTTCTCCCACATGCCAAATGCCGGCTTGAATTTGTTGTTTGATCTGCTCGCTAAGCTGCTGATACTTAGACATCTTCCTACCATAATCGCCGCTAAGTGAACCAGACTATAACACTGAAAACATCAAACTGTTATAGGTTAATCTGAGTCGTCTGTGTATGGGCACATTAAAAATGGGCTTCTACCATGCGTGTTGGTCTAATTACTAAAGTGGACTTCACGTATGTTTGGTCTTGATGCCTTTATGTTGGCCCGTATTCAATTCGCGTTTACGGTTTCTTTTCACATTATCTTTCCTGCAATTACTGTCGGCCTTGCCTGCTACCTTGCGGTGCTTGAGGGGCTATGGCTTAAAACTCGCGAGCAGGAGTACAAAACCCTTTATCTTTTCTGGTCAAAAATTTTCGCGGTCAACTTCGGGATGGGCGTGGTGTCTGGGTTGGTGATGGCATATCAATTTGGCACTAACTGGAGTGGCTTTTCCGAGTTTGCGGGCAGTATCACTGGCCCACTACTGACTTATGAGGTACTCACCGCTTTCTTTTTAGAAGCCGGCTTTCTTGGTGTGATGCTGTTTGGTTGGCAGCGTGTCGGTGATCGCTTGCACTTTTTCGCCACGTCCATGGTCGCGTTGGGCACCGTGATTTCTGCCTTTTGGATTTTAGCCTCCAACAGTTGGATGCACACGCCACAAGGGCATGAAGTGGTCAATGGTCAAGTAGTACCTGTAGATTGGTTCGCGGTGGTGTTTAATCCCTCTTTCCCTTATCGCTTAGCGCACATGGTGGTCGCGGCGTTTTTATCCAGTGCCTTATTTGTTGGTGCGTCGGCGGCGTGGCACCTGCTCAAAGGGCAGCGCAGCCCAGCCGTGAAGCGGATGTTTTCGATGTCGATGTGGATGCTGTTGTTCACCGCGCCTATTCAAGCGTTTATTGGCGATTTACATGGCCTGAACACCTTGGAATATCAACCTGCCAAAATAGCAGCGATGGAAGGGCATTGGGATAACAGCCATGGTGAACCCACGCCGCTTATTTTATTTGGCTTACCGGACATGGAAGCGGAAACCACCCGCTACAAAGTAGAAATTCCCTATTTGGGGAGTCTGATCTTAAAACATAGTTTGACCGAGCAAATCCCAGCGCTAAACGAATTCTCTGCGGAAGATAGACCCAATTCGCCCGTGGTCTTCTGGGCGTTTCGTCTGATGGTGGGCTTAGGGCTATTGATGATCACACTTGGACTAGTGGCGGCGTGGCAGCGCTATAAAGGACGTCTGTTTGAACACCAAGGGATGCTCCGTTTTGCTTTCTATATGGGGCCGGCGGGGTTGGTCGCGATTCTAGCTGGCTGGGTAACCACTGAGGTAGGGCGCCAGCCTTGGGTCGTGCATGGCCTTTTACGCACCCAAGATGCGGTGTCTGCCCACGGTGACTTGCACATGAGTATTAGCTTAATCAGCTTCTTTGTGGTGTACGGCTTGGTCTTTGGGTTGGGGTACATCTATATGATCCATCAAATTAAATTAGGTCCGGATCAGCATGATGATACACCGCATGAACCGTTAACTGTCTCTGGCCGTGTGTAAGGGGGAAACATGGATTTAGCAATGATTTAGTTTGGCATCATCGTGTTTGCCACTTTAATGTACATCGTGATGGACGGATTTGACTTGGGGATCGGAATCCTGATGCCGTTTATTACTGAGCGCGAAGAGCGCGATTTGATGGTTAACAGTGTCGCGCCGGTATGGGATGGCAATGAAACTTGGTTGGTCCTGGGTGGGGCGGCATTATTTGGTGCTTTCCCCTTGGCATATGCCGTGATTGTCGATGCGTTAACAATCCCGCTCACTTTGATGTTGGTGGCGCTTATTTTTCGTGGTGTGGCGTTTGAGTTCCGTTTCAAAGCGTTGCCCGGGCATCATGGCTTTTGGGATACCGCCTTTATGGCGGGGTCTATTTTTGCCACCTTTTTCCAAGGGGTGACTGTGGGTGCGGTGATTGAAGGCTTTCCTGTCGAGGGCCGCGCTTTTGCCGGTGGCGGCCTCGATTGGTTGGCACCGTTTCCTCTCTTTTGCGGTATAGGACTGATCATTGCGTACGGTTTACTGGGAACCACTTGGCTGATCATGAAAACGGAGCATGCGTTGCAAATGCGTATGTACCACTTGAGCCGTCGACTGGTTGTGTTGATGGCGATAAGTATTGCGATAGTCAGTGTCTGGACGCCATTTGCGTATCCGGGAGTTGCCGACCGTTGGTTTAGTCTGCCAAATTTGCTCATTCTCTCCCCAGTTCCTTTATTGACCGCTCTTTGTTTGCTCCGTCTTTGGCGTACCCGTCCTTATCAGGCTCACCATCGTCCATTTATTATGGCGTTGTGTGTCACCCTGCTCGGGTTTATTGGCCTCGGCATCAGCATTTGGCCACATATCATTCCACCCAGTATCACAATTTGGCAGGCTGCTTCACCACAACAAAGCTTGCAATTTATGCTGATTGGCGCGGTATTTATCATCCCGGTTATTTTGATGTACACCTATTGGAGTTACCGTGTCTTTAGTGGCAAAGTGAATCCGGACGAGGCCTATCACTGATGGCTGGTATGACAAAACCGACTTGGCAGCGTTGGCTTTGGTTAATCGCTATCTGGGGAGTCAGTGTAGCGGCATTGGGGGCAGTCTCTTGGCTATTTAAGCTTTTGATGCACGCAGCGGGTTTGCAAAGCTAACCGCCTTCTATTGTGTAAGAAATCAGTGATAAGGCTCCCAAGCTGATGATAAAACAGTCAGATGTCTTATCACTGACATGGTCCTAACGGCGTTCCTCATTCTAAGATACGTATTATCGGCYTTATTGCTAAAAGGTGATTAACGTATGGAATGGTATTTAAAAGTATTGCGCCAGTACGCTACATTTTCTGGACGTGCGCACCGCCAGGAATACTGGATGTTTTTTCTGGTTAACTTTTGTATCTCGTTGGCGATCAATATTGTCGCTGAGTTCTCGGGATTCGTTGTGTTGAGCATGGTGTATTCATTAGCCTTGCTGCTGCCAACCTTAGCGGTGACATCAAGACGGCTACATGACACAGGACGTTCAGCGTGGTGGCTACTGCTTTTGTTCATACCTCTGCTTGGAATGGCAGTCATACTGGTACTCTGCGCCCTAGAAGGCGATCAAAACAGCAATCAATACGGCTCTAATCCTAAGCTCGTGGAAGGCGTCTAGCACGGAGGTGTGATTTGTTTGCATGGGAACTGCTGGTACGATAAACACCATCGTCTGATGGCAGTCGATAGGCTGCTTGGCGAGTTACTCGTATTTATCTGCATCCCTCTTTCCAGCAAGGTGCCACATGATCACATTCGAGCCCTACCAATTAGTTGACGCCAGTTTTTCTCCGTGGCGTCCTATTTATTTAGACGTTGCCCAAACCTTGTCTGACCACATCTCGACACCTCGTATTGAGGTACTACATTTTGGCTCTACGTCTGCCAAAGTGGGAGGGAAGGGGATTATTGATTTATCCATTCTCTATCGTTCTGGCGAGCGTGACGATGCTGTCGCTCACCTCTATGCCCTCGGTTWTCAAGATCAGCACAGCGATCAACCTTTTCCCGAATACCGCCCTCGCAAAGATGCCTCTGTAATCTATCAAGGTGAGCGTTTTCTGGTGCACGCCCACGTGATTGAAAAAGACAGTGATGAGCATCACCGTCAAATTGCGTACAAACAGTATTTGCTCGATAACCCTGGTGTGCGCGCTGAATACGAAAACGAAAAGCGCGCCATACTCGCTCAAGGTGTGCGTGATCAAGATGTTTACGTTAAGCACAAAGCCCCCTTTGTGAAAGGGGTGCTGGCGAACTTGTAAAAACACCGCTCCACGATCACGTTAGCCTGCTCATCATAATCACATACTTTGGTCTTATAAACGTTCATACGCTTGTAGATGAACTACAGTTACTGTGGACGTTTTAGGCAGCCTAGCGTTATCTTTAACAAGTTATGTCAGGCTGCAGACGAGAGTGTTGCACTTCGCAGTTGAATCCGTGGTTACGTAAAGATCAAATCATCGAATGATGCCGCCATGCTTGAAGCCGTTGAATGAACTTATCCAGGCCTTGGATATACGAAATGTGCAGATGGGTACACGGTTACACCATTTGTGATGCATGAGTGTTTATTGATCGCTGACGACGAAACGTCCTTCTCTGTCTGCTTTTCAACCACCTGAATCAAAAAGAATAAAAGGGCTATTGACCTCGGGTTAAATTTCATTAAAGTACAGTCTCGTTCGCAGCGCAGTCTGCGGACTATGGTGCTACCACGCATAACTGCGTTGCCCTGGTGGTGGAATTGGTAGACACAAGGGATTTAAAATCCCTCGGCGTTCGCGCTGTGCCGGTTCAAGTCCGGCCCGGGGCACCATAGCACTCTCATTATCCTATCTATTCTTTACTTCCATCTTTTATTCGCGTCTTTTAAGTGCCTGTTTTAATATTTTGAAACCTTTCAATCCAATTCCCCTGTTCTGAATAGGGTTGAATAATGGCATATATGTATAGAAATGTAGGGTAAATGTGCTGATCTTCTAGATGATACCCTTCCTTTTTCTCAGTGATCTCACCAAAGCACCAAATATTATGTCGTTTGTCATTAACCCGTCATGCTTGTCTAGTTTGCTGACTAATATTGATATGTTGGTTAGTAATGATAATAAAAAGGACGGCGTATGCGTTGGCAAACTCTTTCAATCAGAAAGCGAATTTATATTGTTCTTTCGACTATCTTAGTGCTCAGCACCTTGATTGCGATGGTGCAGCAAGCGATGTTGTCGGCAAACAAGCAGCTCGATGATCTCAAAAATATTATATTACCCAGTCAGCTGAGGGGGCTGGCGTTTGAAATTAGTAATGAGCTACAACCTGCGATCACCGGTTCTAACTTTCTTGCCCATCACTCTGGACTGATTGATTGGGTGGATAATGGCGGCGATCTGACCAATCTCGCGCCAATTCATCAAGCGCTGTCGAATGCCAAGACGCGTTTGGGGGCAGACAACGCATTTGCAACGCTCGATAGCAGCCAAGGGAAGTATATTTTTACTTATGATGGCGAGCATCGCAGCGCCTCAATGACTACCTATCCGTTCAAAGACTTTTACCCGAATTTTCTGAGTAAGAATCAGCCCTATGAGCTGAACATGAACAAAGATCCCAATGGCAATCAGTATGTGATTTTTATTAACTATCGTAGCGTGCCAGAAAACCCTGCGACGGGTCAGCCGTATGTGGTAGCGGGAGTAGGGTTTAATGTCAGTAGCTTAGTGAATCTGGTACAGGGGTTTCGCATTGGTGAGCAGGGAAGAGCCATGCTTGCCGCGCGCGACGGCAGTGTGCAGGTCGCACCGACAGATTCGGCACTGAATGCGGACAATGCGAGCGCATTTCGCCAAGCGGTAACCAAGGGGACGGATAAGCCGGTGATCAGCGAAGTGACCATCGGTGGTGAAGCGTTTCTGCTGGGGTCTTATTGGCTCGCAGACTTGGACCGTTTCGTGGTGGTTGAGATCCCCAAAGCTCAAATCACAGGGCCTATCCTGAATCAATTCATTCAGTCTCTATTAGTGACCTTGGTGTTTATTGCTATTGCACTCCTTGTTACCCATTGGGTGATCAGTAGTTTGACGCAGCCGATAAAAAAGCTTTCCGCCGAGGTCGATGAAATTGCTAGTCGACTCGACTTGAGCCACCAGATAGCGGTGAATGATCAAGCGGAAGTCGGTCGATTGGCAAATAAAATCAATGGCTTGCTAGCGCGTATTCGAGATGCATTGCAAGCGGTAAACCAGACGGTGGACGAGTCACAGTCTGCATTTGGTGTCCTCAAGCAGCAAGCTCATGAGGTGAACCAAGCCGGTATGGTGCAGCAGCAATCGCTACAAACGATCTCTGCCGCGAGCCAAGATATCACCGAAATCACCACCGAGGTAACGGATTCGGCCAATCACGCCGGCGAGCTGTCTCAGGCTGGGAATGCGGCGCTTAAAGAGGCTTTAAATGGCATGAATACCAGCCTACGGCATATTGAGCAACTGGGTGAAAACATGGCCTCGAGTCAGAGCAGTTTGGAGGAGTTGAATCACCATATCGAGAATATTCTTCGCGTGCTTGAGGTGATTAGCACCATCTCGGAACAAACCAATTTACTCGCACTAAACGCGGCGATTGAGGCAGCGCGAGCGGGCGAACATGGTCGTGGCTTTGCGGTAGTTGCTGATGAAGTGCGCTCGTTGTCGCAGCGCACCGGTGAGTCGACCAGTGAGATCCAAGAAATTATCAATCAGCTGCGCTCGGCATCGGATAATGTGACCGGGCAAATCAACCAAGTCAGTCAGGATAGCCAGCATAGTCTCGACACTCACCAACAAGCGGTAGAAAATATGCGCACCTTGGATAGCCATTTGCAGCAATTGTTTGAGCATAATGGGCGGATTGCCGAGGGGGCGAATACGCAAAGCGGCGCGGTGAATGAAATCAATCAGAGCATTGAAGAGCTTGCTCAGCAGGGTACCCGCACTCAAGAAGTGTTTGAGCAAAGTGAACAGGCGGTGAGTGGGTTTGATTTACGCATGAAAGAACTCACTAAAAAAGTCAGCGCGTTTAAAGGGTTGAATGCGTAATCGCCGCGCGTCCAAGAGCGCTGACAAGCGGTAATAGCGCTTTGTGTCTTTGCCGCACTCCGGTAGGATAGCGAGAGGAGGGCGGCATGAATCTAACCCAAATTGATGCGTTTTGTGCAGTCGCAGAGACCGGCTCAGTGTCTGAAGCTGCACGTCAGCTGGATGTGAATCGTTCACGATTGAGTATGGCGATTAAAGCGCTAGAACAATCACTTAACGCCGAATTGTTTTATCGCACCGGTAACCGTCTAACCCTGTCGGAAATCGGCAAAGCTGTGTACAAAGATTTCGAGAGCATATCGGTCACGGCGGCACGTATTCGTCGTACGTGCGAGCAAGCGAATGCGGGCTTTAATGCTGAAGTGTGGATTGCGCGTGATGATGCGATCCCCGATCAACTTTGGCAGGACTGGGCGCACCAGCTAAACAAGCGCTTTACGGCGACGTCCTTCAACCTCGTGTTAGCGTCGAGCGGTGACCTGGCCAATTTGGTTGAAACGCAACAAGTCGATTTTGCCTTTGGAGTAGACTACGAGCGGATTGACGATCCGCGTATCAACTATCAACCGCTGGGTAAAATTCGCATGATGTCGGTGTGCAACAGTGAGCACCCGTTGAGTCGATTGCGTCGAGTCAGTGATGATCAATTGCGTAATGCCATGCAAGCGGTCATGGTCTATCTCAATGAAAAAGACAATCCCGAGCTTCAACCTTTCTCGCGCCGCTACATTGGCTTTTCGAGCTTTGAATATATGCTCAATACCATCTTACAAGAAGAAGCGTGGGGCGTGTTGCCTGAGCCGCTGATCCGGCAATACTTACGAGAACAGCGCTTAGCAGTGATCAAACATACCTATGGTTTGACCCAAGAAGACTATTGTCTATTCACCGCCTCAGGGATGGCCGAGCATCCGGGAATCCAATGGCTGAGTGATAGCATTACCAACTACTTGTTTGATTTCTAAATACGCGGCTCGATAAGTGGTTTTTCAATAGGTTGCCATATAGGTTAAGCAAAACTTAACCTAGGTTAAAAAGTTTAAGATTTTCTGAACACCTACCGAGCGCTACAATGCCGTCACTGATTTTTACTGAGCATCATTATGACCGCATACACGCGTTATCTTCCTTTTTCATTGGCTGTGTTAGCCTGTTTAACTCCTTGGGTAAGCTCGCCGATCGCTCTGGTGCTGGGCTTTTTGTTAACCTCCTTGGGCTGGGTACCAAGCGCAATCCCCCTCACCAAAATCACCAAAAAATTGCTGGCTTATTCGATTGTGGGTCTAGGGTTTGGTATCCCACTGCAAGAGGCGCTCGCCGTGACAGGCGATGGGATAGGGCTGATTATTGCCACCATTGCAGGCACGCTGGTTTTTGGCACATTACTGGCCAAACTTATGGGACTGGATAAAAAGACGGGTCACCTGATTGCCTCAGGTACTGCGATTTGTGGCGGCAGTGCAATCGCAGCTGTCTCGCCCGCTATCAACGCGGATGATAAACAAATTGGTCTGGCGTTAGGCACGGTGTTTGTGTTGAATTCATTGGCGCTGTTTGTGTTTCCTATGGTAGGACATGCGCTGGGGTTAGATCAGCACACGTTTGGAACCTGGGCGGCGATCGCGATTCATGATACGTCATCGGTGGTGGGCGCGGCGTCCGCTTATGGTGAGCAAGCACTAACGACCGCGACCACCCTCAAACTTGCGCGCGCATTATGGATTGTGCCTGTGGCGTTTGTCAGCGCACTCATGTTTCGCAGCCACGCCAAAAAAATCACGATTCCGTACTTTATCGTTTTCTATTGTTTGGCGATTGGTATCAGTGATGTCTTTGTCCAAGCGCAACCTATCTATGAAGTGATTTTCGCCATTTCAAAGCAAGTATTAGTGGTGTGTTTATTCTTAATCGGCTGCAGTATTTCTATCACCCAGCTACGCACGGCAGGCCCTAAGCCTTTACTGTTTGGTGTTGCGCTGTGGGTGATTATCTCCTGTACATCGCTTGCTTGGCTGCTGCTCGCTGCCTAGTCTCCATCGTTGCCTCAGGTTCACTCATGCGGCGTGTCCTGAGGTAAACGTAATACCGCGACCAACAGAAACGCACTGAGTGCCGCACCAAACTGCCACCATCCTGTGCTGGTTATCGCGAGGAAAAGCTGCAAGCCAATTGCCGCGAGTAACACGCCTTTTCTCATCTTCTTAGTCCATAAAGAATCTAAATTTATATTTAGTATGCGTAAAAGTTATATATAAGCAAAATGCGATTTAGCGCTATCTCATAACTAAAATTTGTTTAGAACACTCACTGTCAGAAATATTGACAGTTATTTTTTCTTGTAAGTGATTGAAATGATATGGCTTTTATTGAACTCTTTACAGAGTGATGAAAATGTCAGCAAGTTCGTGTTTGTAAAGCGGCGCAGTAGCACCAAGAATATGTGCGTGTTTTCTACTTTTGGTGTTTTATGTCTCCTCAAAACGTGATCAATGAAAAGTCAGTATTAGTGTTTTCGGCCCTTCTCGCATTGGGGTTTGCCATCGTCGGCCTTGCCGTTGGATGGATTGCTGGCTCTTTAGTGATTATGTTCGACGGTATCTACTCGTTGATTAGTCTAGTGTTAACTTTGTTGTCACTGGGAGCGTCATGGTATATCCACTCGCGTTACGCACGGCCGATCACACGTGCGCTGCTTACTCCGCTTGTTGTCGCCATCAAAGGCGCTGTGATTATGTTGTTGGTGAGTTATTCTCTGTATGAAGCGCTCTCCTCCTTGGTCGAAGGCGGACGTGCGGTTAACCCGTCATTGGCGGTGCTATTTGGTATTGTCAACGTTGTGGGTTGTGGCTACGGATGGTGGATGATTGCACGTAAAAACCAAGCAGGGCAAAGCCAGTTAGTAGAGGCGGAATCGCGCCAGTGGCAAATGGACACCTTATTAAGTCTGGCGGTCACCTTAGGCTTTTTAGGTGCTTGGTTAGTGGCGCATTCACCTTGGTCGGATTATGCGGTTTATGCAGATCCTATGATGATGGTGTTGATGTCGTTCTACTTCATCAAAGTGCCATTTGTCATGGTGCGTAACGCGTTAAAAGAGCTCGCACCTGTCACGGTAAAGTGGTATCGCACCCGCTCCATGGCGTAATCGGAACATGACGCAATATGGACCTAGCCAAACGATCCTATATCCTCGCAGGGGTCGGTATATACTGAGGCGGCGTTTAGCCGCCTTATTTATGTCAACTTATGCACTATAACTTTTTTACTGGCTTTCATATCAACCTAGATACTGTGAACGATTTCAACGTAGTGTGACGGTATACATTTTGTTCTTTATGCTCGTCTGTTGAGGTGTTGACAGCAGAACGTCGCGACGGCGCTTACACTGAAAAGTAACCATAGCGCTGTAGTAGAGAGAGAATGTTGCATATAGCAAAAGCGGAGTTAAATGATCTAGACGCCCTCATGGTGTTATTTGACCAGTACCAGCGCTGGCTTGCGATTCGTCCGCCGCTCAGTCAAACAAGGGCGTTTACTGAGCAGCGGTTGCATGAGCAAGACACGTGTATACTGACTGCATCTCACCAGTCCTCCTTGGTGGGATTTGTCCACCTAACGCCTTTGTATTCATTGGCGAGGGCGCGCCGTGGCTTAATTATTAACGATTTGTACGTGCAGCCGGATTCACGGCGACAAGGTGTCGCGCGGGCGTTAATCTCGCACGCTCTCAAGGAGGCTCGTGCCCGCCAAGCCGCTTGCTTATTGCTACAAACCCATCAAAGCAACCATGCCGCTCATCATCTTTTTGAATCTTTTGGTTTTATTTACGACGTTAGCCAGTATTATTTTCTGGACGTGACCGATTAACGGGTGACGAAAGGAGTAGCTAATGGCGTACGATTTTGTGGTCGTTGGGGGCGGTATCGTCGGCGTAGCCACCGCTTGGCAGTTGCAACAGCGATATCCAAACAAACGCACTCTATTGATAGAAAAAGAGCCTGCTTTGGCCCAACATCAAACGGGCCATAATAGCGGCGTAATCCATGCTGGCGTGTATTATCCGCCCGGTAGTTTGAAAGCGGATTTTTGTAAGCGTGGCGCTGCTGCCACCAAAGCGTTTTGTGAGCAAGAGGGCATTCCTTATAAGCAGTGTGGCAAGTTAATCGTCGCGACCACAGAGACAGAGCTGGCGAGGATGCATGATTTGTATCAACGTTGTTTGCTTAATGAGATCGAGTGTGAGTGTTGGGATGCCCAACAACTCGCCAGCGCTGAACCGAATGTGCGTGGTTTAGGCGCGATCTATGTCAAAGCGACCAGTGTTGTGGATTACGCTCAAGTCACAGAAAAAATGGCCGGACGCTTTGTCGCAGCTGGTGGGCACCTTGTGCTAAATACTCAAGTGACGAAGCTACACGAAGACCACGGCGGTGTGCTGATTGATACCCAATCACAGGGAGAGTCGCACCGTTATCACGCGGAATTTTTAGTTGTTTGTGCCGGTTTGATGGCTGATCGCATGGCGAAGCTGCAAGGGTTAGCGACATCGTTTCAAATCATCCCCTATCGCGGCGAATATTATCAACTAGCGGAAAAGCATCGGGAGTTAGTGTCGCATTTGATCTATCCAGTACCGGATCCAGATTTGCCTTTCTTGGGCGTCCATGTCACGCGGATGGTTGATGGTGGTTTGACGGTAGGCCCAAATGCCGTTCAGGGCTGGAAACGCGAGGGGTATGCCACATACAATTTTAGTTGGCGTGATACGCTTGATATGCTGCGTTTTCGCGGATTTTGGCGAGTCACTGCAGCGAATCTGCGCACTGGTATAAAAGAATGGTGGAATGCGCATTATAAATCGGGATACCTCAAGCAGGTTCATAAGTATTGCCCGTCAATTCAATTGGATGATTTACACCCTTATCCAGCCGGTATTCGTGCCCAAGCGGTGTTGAATAGCGGTGAGCTGGTGGGCGATTTCCTCTTCGTTCGATCTGCACGCAGTCTCCATGTGTGTAACGCCCCATCGCCAGCCGCGACCTCAGCCATGCCAATTGCCGAACACATTTGTCAGACTATCAGTACGCCACCCAGCGATTAATCGACGGAGTATTGTGACTGTCTCGTCCTGATGATTTAATGCTAGGGAGATTAAATATCAAGGAAGACAAGATGTTATTGCCACCACCTCTCAAAAAAGGCGAGACAATTGGCTTTTTCTCGCCATCATCTCCTGCCACCGTATTTGCGCCCCAACGATTTGAACGCGCGGTGGACTATGTCAAAGCACAAGGTTTTGATCTGAAGGCGGGGGTATTGACCGGACAATCGGATCACTATCGCTCAGGCTCGATCAAGGCGCGTGCGGAAGAGCTCAACCAGCTGATCCGTGATCCGAATGTGCGCTGCATCATGTCGACGATTGGTGGAATGAACAGCAATGCTTTACTTCCCTACATCGATTACGCCGCCTTGGCTGATGATCCTAAGATCATCGTGGGTTATTCGGACCTCACTGCTTTACTGCTCGGTATCTATGCCAAAACGGGATTAATCACGTTTTACGGGCCAGCATTAGTGGCATCTTTAGGGGAGTTCCCGCCACTGGTCGATGAAACCTTTGACGCGTTTCGAGCGGTAACAACTGAGAATGTAACGCTGCCGATGATCTATAAGATGCCTGTCCAATGGACGGATGTCATGATCGATTGGGGCGAGCAGACAGAGGCAAAACCGACCTATAAGAATGCATGGCAGTTTATGGGTAAAGGTCAGGTAAATGGCCGCATTATCGGTGGCAATCTCAATACGCTGAGTGGGATCTGGGGAACACCTTATATGCCAGCGATTAAGACAGGCGATATTCTGCTGATTGAGGACTCTTTGTTGGATATTGCCACGGTTGAGCGCTCACTCGCACACCTAAAACTGGCTGGGGTGTTTGATACGGTAGGCGCGGTGTTACTTGGTAAACACGAGCTATTTGATGACAAAGGAACGGGACGTTTAACCTATGACGTTCTTGAAGAAATACTCGATGGGAAGCCGCTCGCTGTGGTTGATGGTTTTGACAGTTGCCATACGCATCCGATGTTAACCACACCTTTGGGGGCCCAAGCCTGTATTGATTTTGATGCCCAGACGGTCTCACTCACGCAACCTTGGTTGGCGGGTGAGCACGCTGGGCAATGAGCTTGGATTAGTAAGCCACACCGATACGTTGGCGACGGTGGGCGCCACTTTCCAGTTCGTCGATCATCGCGATAGCATAGTCAGCAACGCTGATTTTGCTGTCACCATGGTCATCGGTAAGCAAGGTATCCGCGCCAACGCGATAGCGGCCTATTTTGTCGCCCGGGAAAATCTCTGCGGCAGGGCTGACGAACGTCCAATCTAGGGTATGGGCGTGCTCACGGAATACCTTCAAAGCGTCGCCTTGAGCGAGCGCTTCTGCTTTATAAGCGTCAGGGAAGTCGGGCAGGCTAACCAGCTCGACTCCCGGTGAAACTTCTAGCGAGCCAGCACCGCCGACCCAAAGTAAACGTTTGACGTTAGCGGCGGGTAATTCGTCAATTAAGCGCTTAGCGCTGTTTGCCACCATCTCATGGTTGCCTGCAGCGCGCCCGCCCACGGCGGCAATGACTGCGTCAGCGTCAGCAACGGCCTGTTGTACAGAGTGATGGTTATTCAGCAAGTCGAATTGACGCACCTCGACATCGTCGCGGGTCACTTTTTCTGGCTGACGGACAAGAGCGATAACCTCATGCCCACGATGACGCGCTTCTTCGACGATTTGGCTACCGATCCAACCTGTTGCACCAATAATTGCGATTTTCATATTGTCTTCCTCATGCTGTGATTGCTTGGATGGATGTAGCTTATTAGCTTTCATTTATTGGATAAACAATCATAATAGATACAGTTTGTATCAATTAAAGAGACAATATGGATAGGCTTACGGCAATACGTAGTTTTGTAGAAGTGGCCAATTGCAAAAGCTTTACGCGGGCGGCCGAACAACTTGGGCTAACGCGTTTGCAAGTTTCAAGGCATGTGCAAGAGGTCGAGCAATGGCTTGCGCAGCGTCTGTTGCATCGGACAACGCGTAAAGTCAGCTTAACGTATGCCGGTGAGCAAGCCTATGGTCATTGCCAGCGTATTTTGGACGAAGCGGCGGCGTTAACGTTGACGACTGGACGATTACACGGCGCCTTAACCGGTCGTATTCGAGTCGCTGCGCCAATCGGCTTAGCGCAAGGGATCCTTGTTGCGCCAGTAACGCAATTTACCGATGCGCATCCAGAGGTCGTGATTGAAGTGATTGCCTCCGACCAATTTACGCCCTTAGTGGATGAGCGGGTCGATATTGCGCTGCGCTTCACACCTCAGCCGGATGAACATTTAATTGCCCGCAAACTCATGGCCATCGATTCTATCGTGTGTGCGTCACCGGCATATATAGCCCACGCGTCCCAGCCTAATCACCCGAGCGATCTCATTGATCACCCGTGCTTGATTCATGTCAGCGGTGATCATTGGCAGTTTATTAAAGACAGTCGCCGAGAAGAGATAAGAGTGAGTGGGCCGATTCACGCCAACGACTTAGGCACCTTGGTCAATGCGGCGCGAATGGGAAAAGGGATTGTCCGTGTGCCATGTGATTTAGCCAATCCCTATGTGAAGCAAGGGGAATTGATACCCTTGCTGACCGATTATCGCTTACCGCCCAGCGCACTGTGGGCGGTCTATTTATCGCGTAGTTATCAACAGCCTGTCGTGCGCCACTTTATCGATCACTTGGCAAGCTGCTGGCAGCATGATATCCAAGCTCCCATTGATGGGTCAGATGCAGCGCATCAATAAAGGCATCGTCATGGCTGACCAATATATAGGCACCTTGATAATGATTAAGCGCGTCGACCAGTGCGTGTTTGGCTGAGATGTCGAGGTGATTGTCCGGCTCATCCAACAGTAACAGTGGCTGGGCGTGCTGGTGGGCTACCGCTAACATCGCCACTTTCATCTTTTCGCCACCGCTTAAACTATCAACCGTTTGATAAACGCGATCGCCACGTAACCCTAAGCTAGCAAGGCAGGTTCGAGCATCCGACTCTGACAAGTCGCTATGATGGCGCAAACAAGATAGCAGTGTTTGTTTGGGAGCCAGTAGTGAGAAGTGTTGATCTAGATACACACAGTCACCGACAACGTCGATTGAGCCGCTGACAGGCGCGTGATGACCCATTAATGTCCGCAGTAACGTGGATTTTCCTGCACCGTTTCTCCCTGTTAGTAGCCAATGCTCCCCCGCGTAGACAGACCAATCAAGCGGTTCAGTGTGTCCGAATGGTAACTGACACTGGGTGGCTTTTATAAGCCGTCGCCGTTTCATTGGCTCTGAGTGATGCATATACAGCGTTGGGTTGTTTTCCGGAAGCTGCGTATCCAACGCGTCGAGTTGCTTTTGGGAACGCTTAAGTTGCTGAGAAAATTGTGTTTTCGCTCGAGACTTAGCGTCTTGCGCACTTTCTTTTTGTCCATCCAGAATCGACTTTGCCTGACTTGATTTCTTACGTAACTGTTTGCCTTTTGCTTCGCGTTTCTGTGCCTTTTCAGCGCTTTGCTGCTGTTGACGTAATACCTGTTTATGCTGTTGATTCAGGTGCGTGCGTTTCGCGATGAGTGCATCCTGTTCTTGCCTTTGTGTGCGAATGAAGTCGTCATAGTTGCCCGTGTATTTTGCGATACCTTGTGGTGTTAAAGCATAGATAGCTCGCATATGGCGAAGTAACTGTTGGTCGTGACTCACTGTGATCACTAACCCAGGATAGTTTTCGATCCAGCTTACGAGCTTATGTCGTGCAGCGCGATCTAGATGATTACTTGGTTCATCGAGTAATACGATATGCGCTTGGGAGTGAAAAACGCGATACAAACTCAACAAGGTCAATTGGCCACCGCTAAGCACATGCAAAGGCGCTGACAAAGCGGCATCAATACCTAACTGGGTCAGTGTTGCTTGATAGCGTTCGGCGATATCCCAGTCATCATTTACTTGCTCATAATGTGTTGGGTCGACGCTTCCAGCCTCAATGGCCGCCAACGCATGAAGCTGTTCGGCAATGCCAAGTACTTCAGCCAATGTTTGTGTCTTTGGCGCGGTAGTATGCTGTGATAGGTAAGCAATATCGCCATCGCGCTGTACATGGCCTGAATAATGAACTCCTTGCGCGGATGGCAACGTATGACCTGCCAACAGCGCGAGGAGGAGTGATTTTCCGGTGCCATTATCTCCCACAAGGCCAATGGGGCCGTGCTCAAAGGTGATAGAGACAGGTTCAAACAATACTCGTCCATCGGGCAGCGTCACGCTGAGATCATGTGTAATAAGGTAAGGCATAAGGCCTCCTTTATGTAAAGCAACACAAAGGGGCGGCGGTATGTGCTACACAGAAAACCTGCGTAGAGACCGTTTAGCTACAGAGAAAACGTAAGCCCAGTGACCATGAATACCGACTAACCCCAAGATACCGAATATAAAAACGGTGTAATGAGTGTTAGTTGTTCATTGGCACAGACTCCGCTAAAGAAAGGAAACAGAACTATATAATAGGCGACTGGGCGTCTGCAACCCCAGCCGCTCGTGTACTACAACGCGAGTTTAGTGAGGTAGTGATGGCTTAACGTCAGTGAGCGTGCCAGCGGCTTGGGCAGGGTGTCGATTTCGAGGCTATCAAGCAGGTTTTTCACATGCAGCCCAAGTTCGGTATCACCACTGATACTGAGTTGGCGCTGGAAAAACAGCGTATCCGGATCGCAATAGTGGGTCGCCATTTTTAAAAATGCTAACCAATCTCCCTCGATACTGGCGTCTTCTTCCCCAGACAAGCGCACCAATAATTGGTTGTCTTCGTTCAGCGACACGAACCAATTCGCGTTGAGATCGCGCAATCCAATGCGAATAGTACGGCCAGCAAGAAAGTCGAACTCGTCCTCTGCCAGCGGCACCGCAAAAGCGGTATTCATGACTTTGGTCAGCACCTGAGCTTGCAGCCCATATGGTAATTGAGTGATCGCTTTTAGCCCTGGTGTAATCAGGTTGGGCTGAGGCAGTGGCAGGGCAAGGGGTTGTTGGGTGATTGGGTTAACGAGCATTTGGCTTTCCTTTGGTGCCAATGGTTGAATGCCACTAGAGTAGCGAGATTGAATGCTCCGCCATTGGATCAGAGTCAAAAATGAGGGGGGTTTTCTTCATTGATTCGCGTTTTCCTGGCAAGGCTTGCTTTTGCTTGTGCCGTTGACATGGCATTGCTATTTAATATTGATTCAAATGAAAACGCGCGCTAGAACGCCAATTTTGGCGTTAAAAACGCTTAGAATATTACACAC
>NZ_MUFO01000026.1:0-44109 GCF_001995345.1 Salinivibrio sp. IB872
TCCGCAAACTGACGAAGACCAAGGGTGGCTTTGCCTCCGCAAACTGACGAAGACCAAGGGTGGCTTTGCYAACGAGAACGCATTGCTCAAGTTGCTGTATGCAGGTATGTTGAAGGCGTCAGAGAAGTGGACGCATCCGGTGCAGAATTGGAACCTGACATTGTCCCAATTGAGCATCCACTTCGAAGGACGGCTCGACGACTACGTAGATCTTTAAACGTTGGGTGACACAGAACTATGAACACCCTCAATTAAGGGGGAGTAACGGGAATTGCTCTCGAATATCAATAACACTATCTGAAAACTCACTTAGATAAAACAGTTGGTTTTCTATCGAAGATGGGAGATGGTGAACTCGCTGAGTTTTCCGATCATAAATCTGAGAACGTCCCATAGCTGATCTAATAAAGTTTCCTTTAATAGAAATAGAACATGTGGCTCTTAAGGGCAAACTTTATTGTCTCTAAACATTTTTACACATGCTGCCCGGCTACCCAGCCGGAACTCCAAGCCCATTGGAAGTTATAGCCGCCGAGCCAGCCGGTGACATCAAGCACTTCACCGATAAAATACAGGCCGGGGATATCTCGCGCTTCAAGGGTTTTTGAGGAAATTGCGTGGGTATCCACCCCACCAAGCGTCACTTCTGCGGTGCGGTAACCTTCAGTGCCATTTGGGGCAATGGACCACTGGTGAAAGTAGTAATGAAGCTGATCGAGCTGCTTGTCATCGAGCTGCTTGAGCGGTTTATCCGGCAAGCTATCGCGCGCAATCAAGACCTCGACCAAGCGTTTGGGGAATAGGCGAGACAGTGAGGTTTTTAAGGTTTGGTTGGGGTGCTTATCACGCATCGCCACCAGCACGTCTTTTAGCGACTCACTGGGGAGTAAATCGATAGTGACCGCTTCGCCCGGTTGCCAAAACGAGGAGGTTTGCAACACCGCCGGTCCCGATAAGCCGCGGTGGGTAAAGAGCAGGTTCTCGCTAAAGCAAACGCCAGACTCGGTGGTGATCGAACACGGCACCGACACCCCAGAAATATCGGCAAAGCGGGTTTTGTCTTCTTGATGCAAGGTATACGGCACCAAGGCAGCGCGGGTGGGCAGTACCTTTAAACCAAATTGCTCGGCAAGCTGGTAACCAAAGGGCGTGGCACCGAGCTTGGGCATGGAAAGGCCGCCCGTGGCGACCACCAACGACTGGCAGCGCACCGGCTCACCATTGAGTTTAAGACGAAAGCCGGCTTCTTCTTGTTCGATATCATGCACTTCACAGCGATAGCGTTGACTGATGCTGGCTTGGTCGCATTCGGCCAAGAGCAGGTTAACGATATCTTTGGCGCTGTCATCACAAAATAACTGGCCGTGGTCACGCTCGTGATAGGCCACACCATGGGTGGCCACTAGGCCAATAAAGTCCCATTGGCTGTATTGCGCCAATGCGGATTTGACGAAGTGCGGGTTCTCACACAAGAAGTTATTGGCGGTGACGTCATAGTTGGTGAAATTGCAGCGTCCTCCGCCCGAGATCAGGATCTTGCGGCCCGGCTTTTTGGCATGGTCCACCACCAAAACGCGGCGGCCACGTTGGCCGGCTTGTGCCGCACACATCAATCCGGCGGCACCGGCGCCAATCACAATTACATCATACTCAGTCACACGCTTACCTGTTTATTCTCTGCTCACCCTGTGGGAGCGGCATTGTAGCAGTCCGCACGTGAGCGGCAAGCGCGATTTAACGCGCCTGCGCGTCAGGCGGTGCCATCATGGCACCTGCGTTTTGCTCAATCATACGAGGGTCCATATGCAACGTACGGGTTGGGAAAGCAATATCCGCACCATGCTGATGAATAATTTCAATCACTTTTAATAACACGTCTTGTTTTACCTGATGATAACGCTGCCAGTTGACCGTTTTGGTGAAGGTGTAAATAAAGAAATCAAGTGAATGCGGGCCAAAACTGTTGAAGTTCACAATCAAGGTTTGCCGCGTTTCAATATCTGCATGCGCTTCTAACATCGCATACACATCATCAATTACCGTACTGATTTTATCGGCGTCTTGATAACGCAGCCCAATGGTTTCGTAAATCCGACGGTTCAGCATCCGCGAGGGGTTTTCCACCACCACGTTACTGAATACCGAGTTGGGCACGTATAAAGGGCGCAAATCAAAGGTGCGCACTACCGTCATGCGAATACCAATTTTTTCCACCGTGCCCTCAATGTTGCGATCGGGGGAGCGCACCCAGTCGCCTACTTTAAATGGCCGATCAAAGTAGATCATCACCCCACCGAAGAAGTTGGAGAGCAAATCTTTGGCGGCAAGACCGACAATTAAGCCCCCCACACCACCAACCGTGAGTAACCCGGAGACACTGACACCCAGGCTTTGTAGCAGCGTAATCACGCCAATGCAGACGGCGAGTGCGCGTAAGACGTTGCCAATGGCGTTAATCGTGGTGTGATCACGGCGCCCTTCGTCAAATAACAGCTGCTCACCACTGTTGACCAATCGAAGCAAAAACCAGATCAATAAGAACACGACCAGCAGTTCTCTGATCACACTCACCCAGCTTAAGTTCAAGTGACCTGCGGTATTATCAAGAAAAATTTCTAGCGCATGAAACGCAGGCCAGCCCCAGATCAAGAGGGAAAATGGCGTATCAATCGCGGGCCACAACACATCATCCCAACGTGTTTGCGTGCGCTCTGCCAGTGCCTTTAAGCGCCCCATCAACACACGCCATATCGCCCAGACGACGGCTCCAAGCCCCATCAAAATGACAATATCTGAGATCCAGTCCCACGCGGCGGCTTGATAGAGTGACTGCCACCATTGGATTAGGCTTTGCATGCTTCCCTCACAATTACGGTGTCTAGGCGTTTATGCTTGTCAGACTAACAAAAAAAATGCTGACCAAGGTCAGCATTTTGTCTAAAGGATGGTTATCCGTTTACCAGCCCGCAAAAGCGACAAGAAAAAAGGTCGCGAGCAAGGCACCGGACAATGCCACATTGAGCATAAACAGGTGACGAACTTTATTGCACTTACCCACAAACAGCTCGTCATGATGGTGCAAGTACTCTTGGCTACGAATGTACTGGTACAGGCGCTTTTGACGCGAAATATCGCCTTGGGGTGAGAGTGAGAAAAAGTTGTTATCTCCACGACAAATTTGCTGATAAAGCAATGGATTGGCGTCGCGTAACATCACAACCAGTGCGCGTAGTGAAGACAAGTAGCGCGCAAAATTAACCAATGTGACGGCAAACACTGCCACAATTAGGATATCACCGTTCATATACATCTCCCTCCGCAACCCAGTGAGGCGGCCGAGGGAGAAAGATAAACTTACAGCCCTGCGGTGCCGTCCATCACTGACGATGAGTCCTCTTGAGCCATGGCAGACAAGTCTTTATCAATAAAGAACAAGGCCTTGCCATCTTCGCCCACCAACTCGATCTTATCGAGTATGCCTTTAAACAGCTTTTCTTCCTCGTGCTGCTCAGCCACGTACCACTGCAGGAAATTAAAGGTTGAATAATCCTGAGTTGTAAACGCAACGTGCGCTAGGCTATTGATCTTTTCCGTGATTAAACGCTCGTGTTGATAGGTTTCACGGAACACTTCGCCCAATGATGCGAACTCGTGGCGCGGTGCGTCGATTGAGCCCAAAATAGGCATCGCACCAGTCTCGCTCACGTAGGTGAAAAGACGCTGCATATGCTGCATTTCTTCCTGCGCGTGCTTATGGAGGAATCGCGCAGCGCCTTCAAATCCTTTGTCTTCACACCAAGCACTCATTTGTAAGTATAGATTTGATGAGAAAAACTCCAAATTGATCTGCTCATTGAGCCTGTCAACCATGGCGGGTGCTAACATATAAAACGTCCTCTTTATTTGGGGTTAGCTGTCATTCTGACCAGCAGCACGTCCCTTTTCAAGCGGATATCGCCGACAAACGTGTGTGGTGCAGAGTCATCTGCCGAATTTATGACAAACATCATTGTCGAATTCTTAATCGGAATGCGATCGCAGTGACTGTTTTTAATACGCAAGCTCGCTAGACTGCGATGACAACCTCACATAAAAAGGATAACTCTATGTCATATAAGCATATTTTGGTTGCTGTTGATTTGTCGGAAGACAGCGAACGTTTGGTTGCCAAAGCCGATTCTCTTGCCCAAGCTGTCGGCGCGAAATTATCACTGGTCCACATCGATGTGAATTACGCCGAGCTTTATACCGGACTTATCGATATTAATTTGGTCGAATCGCGTAACCGCGTCATTGAAGAAGCTCAGCACAAACTAAATCAACTGGCGGGCAACGCACAGGTGCCAGTGACTCATACCCTGGTTAGCAGCGGCGACCTTGCTGAAGAGATCACAGAATCGATTCAAAACATGGGAATTGATTTGGTTGTCGTTGGCCATCACCAAGACTTTTGGAGCTCACTGCTCTCATCTACCAAGCAGCTTATCAACAAAACACCGGTCGATCTGTTGATGGTGCCGATCCGCGACTAATCTCTGGCGTCACACAGGGCGATGAAGGCGGTCAATCCGCCTTCTTTTTGACCTTATTGCACTGTGTTCAGCGAACCAATTGCGTCCCCGTAATGAAACGGTACACTGCCTTTTTATTTACGATATCGAAGGAACCGAGTCATGGGGTATCTTAGCGGGGTCACACTGCTGTGGGCCTTTTCATTTAGTTTGATTGGGGTGTATCTCGCCGGCCAAGTGGACAGTTATTTCGCAGTCCTGATGCGGATTGTACTCGCTGGGTTGGTTTTTTTACCCTTCTTGCGTCCTCGCCAAGTAAGGCCGGCCTTTGCCGCTCAACTGATGCTGGTCGGGGCATGTCAGCTCGGCATCATGTACTGCTTCTTCTATCAGTCTTTCCTATTCTTGTCAGTGCCAGAAGTGCTGCTGTTTACCGTCTTTACCCCGCTCTACGTCACATTGATTTACGATGCCTTGAAGCGTCAGTTTAGCGCGTGGTATCTGGTCACCGCCGCGATGGCGGTGCTCGGCGCCGTGGTGATCCGCTACGCCACCGTCAACCCAGACTTTCTGATCGGCTTTTTGGTGGTGCAAGGGGCGAACCTTTGCTTTGCGATTGGCCAAGTCGGTTACAAATACCTGATTGAGAAGGAACAAACGCCTCTTCCCCAACATGCGGTGTTTGGTTGGTTTTATCTTGGCGCCTTAGTGGTGGGCGTGCTGGCTTTTGCACTGTTGGGCAACAGCGACAAACTGCCTGCTACGCCAACCCAGTGGGGTGTATTAATTTACCTAGGCACTATCGCGTCAGGGCTGGGCTATTTCTTTTGGAACAAAGGCGCTACGCTGGTCAACTCGGGGGCACTCGCGGTGATGAACAATGCGCTTATCCCAGCGGGGATTGTGGTGAACGTGCTGATTTGGAACCGCGACGCGGACCTTCTGCCGCTACTCAGCGGTGGGATACTGATTTTAGCCGCGCTGTGGTTTAACCAAACGTGGGTAAAGCGCCGCGTCGAGGCCCAGCGGGGTGCCGCCCAGCGGTAGGTAGGCCGTCCCAAGACCTCGGTGTCTCAAGTACAAAACAGGCAGGGAAATCCCTGCCTGTTTACTTAGCCGATAAAGAAGGCTCAATCAGATAAAGGCAAACGCGTCTGAGTAGAGATGATCACGACTCACACCGCGCTCTTTACAGAACATGTCGCGTGCCACACCTGCCATTTCAAAACGGCCCGCGATATAAATGTCATAAGCGCCAAGGCTGACAAAATCTTCCATCACCGCTTCTAACACATTGCCCACTTTACCGCGCCACTCGCCTTCAGCTTGCTCCACAACAGGCATAAAGGTAATGTGCGGATGCTGTTCCGCCAATGCTTGCATCTCGTCATGGGCATAAAGCTGACAAGGGGTACGGGCGCCCCAATAAATAAAGATCGGCGACTGTATCTTCTGACTAACACAGTGATCGACCATGCTGCGCACGTAAGAAAAACCGGTCCCGCCAGCAATCAGTAGCAAGGGACGATCGCTCTCTCGCAGCCAAGCATCACCGGCAGGCTCAGTAATTTCAAAGCCCGCTTCACCGCTTTCTAGTACGGCTTTGGCTTTCTCAACCACTTCTAACGCAAACGGATTCTCGTCCGCCGCACCAACGTGCAGCTCGAGTTCACCGCCATTTTGACGACAAGGGCTACTTGCCAGCGAAAACGGGCGCTTATCTTTTTCGCCCATCACCGCCATCACGTATTGCCCTGGTTGATAACGCACCGCTTGCTGCGGCTTCAGGACAATGCGGTAGGTGTGACACGCCAACGGCTCAACGGCTGTCACTTCACATAGTATCGACATTCTGTTCCTCTGTTCGTTTTGCTACAGCCGATGAGGTTATAAGAGGCGGCATCACTACCGCCTTGGGCTGTGTTTTTATCGTTAACGGTGAATGCTAGCGCATTCCAATAGGATTAGTCTAAGATCCCTAATTCATCCCAAATCGCGTCGATGCGCGCAACCACGTCTGGGTCTTTAGCAATGGGCGTGCCCCACTCGCGATCGGTTTCCCCTTGCCATTTGTTGGTGGCATCGAGGCCCATTTTCGAGCCCAGCCCCACCACAGGTGAAGCAAAGTCGAGCGAGTCGATAGGGGTATTTTCCACCATCACGGTATCGCGCGCGGGATCCATACGCGTGGTAATCGCCCAAATGACGTCATTCCAATCACGTGCGTTGACGTCATCGTCACACACTATCACAAACTTGGTGTACATAAACTGACGCAAGAACGACCACACGCCCATCATCACCCGCTTGGCATGACCGGGGTATTGTTTTTTCATAGTCACCACCGCCATGCGGTACGAGCAGCCTTCAGGCGGTAGGTAGAAATCGACAATCTCTGGGAACTGCTTTTGCAAAATCGGCACAAACACTTCGTTAAGTGCCACGCCTAAAACGGCAGGTTCATCCGGTGGACGCCCCGTGTAGGTGCTATGGTAAATCGGTTTTTTGCGCATGGTCAGATGCGTCACAGTGAACACATGGTGACGCTCAACCTCATTGTAATAACCGGTATGATCGCCATACGGCCCTTCATCCGCGTATTCATTGGGGTCGATATAACCTTCCATCACGATTTCCGCACTGGCCGGCACATCCAAATCGTTGCTGATACACTTAGCCACTTCGGTTTTACTGCCGCGCAATAAGCCAGCAAACGCGTATTCCGATAAGGTATCAGGCACCGGTGTCACTGCCCCGAGAATGGTGGCAGGGTCAGCGCCATAAGCCACGGTCACCGGAAACGGTTCATTAGGATGGGTTTGCATCCAATCATGCAAGTCTAACGCGCCGCCGCGATGAGCCAACCAACGCATGATCACTTTGTTTTTGCCAATTTTTTGCTGACGATAAATGCCAAGGTTTTGTCGCTTTTTGTTGGGTCCGCGGGTAATGGTCAGCCCCCAAGTCAGCAAGGGTGCCACATCACCGGGCCAGCAGCGCATCACCGGAATTTTATCCAGATCGACCTCATCGCCGCTCAGCACCACCTCTTGGCAACGCGGACGCCGCACGGTTTTCGCTGGCATGTTGAGCACTTGACGAAACACGGGCAGTTTATCGAGCGCATCTCGAAAGCCTTTGGGCGGCTCAGGTTCTTTCAAGTAGGCAAGCAGTTTACCCACCTCTCGCAGCTCAAGCACATCCTCACGCCCCATGCCCATCGCAACGCGTTTTGGGGTTCCAAAGAGGTTGGCAAGCACGGGCATCTCATAGCCAATCGGGTTTTCGAACAATAACGCCGGACCGCCCGCTCGCAGGGTACGGTCGCATATCTCGGTGATCTCCTGATCAGGGTCCACCGGTTGGGCGATGCGTTTGAGCTCGCCTTGGGCTTCAAGATAATCGATAAAATCGCGCAGATCGGAAAATTTCATATCAGGCTCAACGGGTTAATAAACGCCTTAATGATACCAAGCAAACCGGTATCCGGATCGGTGAAGCGGTGACATTAGCGCGACGACAACGCAGATGCAATGTGCTGACGGCCTAGCGGACCCAACTCGGCTTGTAAGCCGGTTAGCCATTCCCCTTTACCCGCCTCGACGAGCAGTTGCGCTACCTGATCACCTTGGCGCAATGACAACTGTGCCACGAGAAAATCCGCAACCGGCGCTGGCAACGGTGACRAGCTGGCAAGCTGGCGAATCGCGGTGTCGCGCAAAGAGGGATTTCTCGCCGCTGCCATCATTTGGCTCACCGAAAAGCTATCACTCACCTGTCCTTTCAAGGCATGTAAGGCCTCTAAGCTATACGCATCCGTGCCTCGACGCCATAATCGGGCGTACAGTTCCGGATGCTGCGTTTTCTCAGCAAGCACCGCCAAGATCGCGTTGTCAGGCAGCCAGAGTAATCGTGGGTCATGCAGGTATTGCTCGGCCAAATAGGCCAAACCATTGGCCTCACAGTCACCAATCATCGCCACCAAGGCATCACGTCTCCGCGCATAATCTGCGCCGTCAGGTTTCACCCAATCAGCAATCACCAACTGGCGATAGCTTAATAACATGCCGAGCTCTTGGGTCAGTTGCTCGTGCTGATAACGGTTTAATTGCTGACGTGCCGCGGCCGCATAGTGGAAAGCGGGGGTGGTAACCCAATAGCCGTCTTGCTGATGACGTAATAAAAAATGCGGTTGCTGGTGACTAAGATCGCGCAAGAAAGTGCGCCAATCGGGGTTATCCAAACGTGTGGGTGTGGAAAGGAGTCGGAACAAGGTCGCCTCTTGGATCAACGGCGACAGGCTTTGTAGGTGAGCACGCAATCCGTCAATATCATCAGCCATTTGTCGCTGAAACGCGATCGCCATGGCTTGCTGGGTAGAAGGCGTCTCTAATAAGCCATCAATAAACGCCTGCGTCACGATTTGTCCGCTCGGCGTTGACGCCTCCGTGACCGCTGCGCGGCTGGGCATTGTGCCTACGACTAGGCATGCTATCAGCACTAACACGCGAAAACATCTTGCCATCCGTTGCAATCCTGTACCACTTGTAGCAATCCGGCTACATCCATGTAGGGTGAGACCATTGTGCGAAGTCAGCGTTCAATASGCAATAAAAAAGCACTGCCCGCAGACAGTGCTTTTCACAATTACGATCCGGATCAGGAGTTTTGACGTCGCATGGCGTCAAAGAACTCATCATTGGTCTTCGACATGGCCAGCTTATCAATCAAGAATTCCATGCCTTCGATTTCCCCCATTGGGTGGACAATCTTACGCAGGATCCACATCTTCTGTAGTTCATCCGCTTTGGTCAGCAACTCTTCGCGACGAGTGCCAGAGCGCGTGAAGTCGATGGCTGGGAAGACACGCTTCTCAGCAATCTTGCGTGACAGGTGCAGTTCCATGTTACCCGTCCCTTTAAATTCTTCGTAGATGACTTCGTCCATCTTCGAGCCTGTATCCACTAGCGCAGTCGCGATAATGGTCAAGCTACCGCCTTCTTCCACGTTACGGGCCGCACCAAAGAAGCGCTTAGGACGGTGCAAGGCGTTGGCGTCGACACCACCAGTCAATACTTTACCGGAAGACGGTACAACTGTGTTGTAAGCACGCGCCAGACGAGTAATCGAGTCCAGCAGGATCACCACGTCTTTTTTGTGTTCGACCAAACGCTTGGCTTTTTCAATTACCATTTCGGCCACTTGTACGTGACGGCTTGCTGGCTCATCAAAGGTCGATGCCACCACTTCCCCTTTCACCAAGCGCTGCATCTCGGTCACTTCTTCCGGACGCTCATCGATCAACAGCACCATCAACTCACATTCTGGGTGGTTGTAAGCGATACTTTGCGCGATGTTTTGCAGCAGCATGGTTTTACCCGCTTTTGGCGGCGCAACAATCAAACCACGTTGACCTTTACCGATTGGCGAGGCTAAGTCGAGCACACGGGCAGTGATGTCTTCTGTCGAGCCGTTTCCGCGCTCCATCACCATACGTTCGCTGGCGTGCAAAGGGGTTAAGTTTTCGAAGAGGATTTTACTGCGGGCGTTGTCTGGTTTGTCGCTGTTAACTTGGTTAACTTTCAATAGCGCGAAGTAGCGCTCGCCGTCTTTAGGGGGACGAATTTTACCCGCGATGGTATCGCCTGTGCGCAAGTTAAAGCGACGAATTTGGCTTGGCGACACATAGATGTCATCAGGGCCGGCCAAATACGAGCTGTCTGCGCTACGCAGGAAGCCAAACCCGTCTTGAAGAATTTCCAGCACGCCATTGCCGAAAATGTCTTCACCGCTTTTTGCGTGCTGTTTGAGGATCGAGAAAATGATGTCCTGTTTACGCAAGCGAGCTAGGTTTTCGAGTCCCATGCTTTCGCCAAGCGCAACCAGCGTCGAGACGGGTTGAGTCTTCAGTTCGGTAAGATTCATAGTGGTGAGTGTCTTGTTTGTCAAAGTTGAGGTCTGAAATTAGTTAGCGTGTCGAGACCAGTGGCATGTTCGAGAGATGAACAGAAGTACAATTTCCGTGCAATAAGGTAGCACCAAAATGGGGTATCGTCTAGTTGACAGAAAAACAACCGCCACTGGGAGGCAGTGGCGGCCGTCTTAACATTATAGGTTAGCGTCAAGGAACTCTTTCAACTGAGTTTTTGACAATGCACCAACCTTAGTTGCTGCCACGCCGCCATCTTTAAATAGCAGCAATGTCGGGATACCACGGATGCCGAACTTAGGCGGTGTACCTGCGTTCTGGTCAATGTTCAGTTTTCCGATGGTGACTTTACCTTCGTACTCGTCGGCGATTTCGTCCAGGATTGGCGCGATCATTTTACATGGCCCACACCATTCTGCCCAAAAATCAACCAGTACAGGTCCTGCAGCATTTAAAACGTCTGCGTCAAAGCTGTCGTCGGTTAGCTGCAAAATTTTGTCGCTCATCTTCTACTCCAATACATGTTTTTGTTACTGGCTAAATTGCGACCAGTAAATAATGGCACTATTTGACTGGATTCGCTTCCGTATTGCAAGCCTAAGCTGATATTCTATCCGGATGAAAATGACGCATATCACAGAGCAGAAATTTGCCGAGCTCGGCTTGCACGCCGATGTTCTCAAGAGCTTGGAGGCCAAAGGGTTCACCCAATGTACGCCTATCCAAGCAAAGGCATTGCCGGTCCTGCTCACCGGCCAAGACATTGCAGGACAGGCGCAAACGGGGACAGGCAAAACCCTGGCGTTTCTGGCTGCGACGTTTCATCACTTGTTAACCACTGACGCACCAGCGTCACGGAAAACTAACCAACCACGGGCAATCATATTAGCTCCTACGCGCGAATTGGCCATTCAGATCTATAACGATGCGGAACCATTACTTGCGAATACCTCGATCACTGCAGGGCTTGCCTATGGTGGCGAAGGTTATGACAAACAGCAACAGACACTTGAGCAAGGCGTTGATATTTTAATCGGCACCTGCGGCCGTATCATCGACTTCTATAAGAAGAAAGTGATTGATTTGCATGGCATTCAGGCAGTGGTGTTGGATGAAGCGGATCGCATGTTCGATTTAGGCTTTATCAAAGATATTCGCTTCTTGTTTAACCGTATGCCTGCGGCTAACAAGCGCTTGAATATGTTGTTTTCTGCCACCTTATCTTATCGCGTTCAAGAACTGGCCTTCGAGCACATGACCAACCCAGAGCATGTGGTGATCGAGCCAGAACAAAAAACCGGCCATCGCATTAAAGAAGAGCTTTTCCAGCCTTCTAACAACGAAAAAATGCCGTTGTTGCAAACCTTGATCGAAGAAGACTGGCCGGAGCGCGCGATCATTTTTGCTAACACCAAGCATCGCTGCGAGTCAATTTGGGCCCACCTTGCGGCAGACGATCATCGCGTTGGTCTACTGACTGGTGACGTTCCGCAGAAAAAGCGGGTGAAAATCCTCGAGCAATTCACCAAAGGTGAGATTGATTTGTTGGTGGCCACCGATGTCGCTGCGCGCGGCTTGCATATTCCGCAAGTCACCCACGTGTTTAACTACGACTTGCCCGACGATGCTGAAGACTATGTGCACCGCATTGGCCGTACCGGTCGTGCTGGTGCCAGTGGTAGCTCCATCAGCTTTGCCTGTGAAGAATACGCCATCAATTTGCCCGCCATTGAGGAATACATTGAACACAGTATTCCAGTCAGCGAATTTGATCGCAGCGCACTGCTCACGGATTTACCGGCCCCGAAAAAGATAGCCAAACGTCAGGTGAACAGTCGTCGTAATACTGGCAAAAACAACAGCGGCAACAACCGCAACCGTCAACGTCGACGCCCACAAAAGTCGGCATAACATTCGGCAGTTATGAGGTAAGGTCGCGCCATGCGTCGTGATGGAACCACCGCTCACACATCGTCGCTTTATGCGGCGATTGATTTAGGCTCTAACAGCTTTCACATGCTGGTTGTGCGTCAAGTGGCTGGCAGTGTGCAAACGCTCGCTAAAATTAAGCGCAAAGTCCGCTTAGCGGCGGGAATGAACGCACAACGCCAGCTCAGTGATGAAGCCATGCAGCGCGGCTGGGAATGCCTCGCGCTTTTCGCTGAACGATTGCAAGACTTTGAAGCCGATCACATTCGGGTGGTGGCGACAGCCGCATTACGCCGAGCCTCGAACGCTGATGCGTTTCTCGCCAAAGCAAACCAGCTATTAGGCCACAACATCGAGATCATCTCTGGTGAAGAAGAAGCGCGCACCATCTACCAAGGGGTAGCTCATACCTCGGGCGGCCCAGGAAAACGCTTGGTGGTAGATATTGGTGGGGCCAGCACCGAGCTGATCATTGGCCAACAATTCGAGCCCGCGCTACTGCAAAGCCTTAATATGGGCTGCGTGACCTTCCTTGAAGACTACTTTGCCGACCGTGTCCTCAATCAAGCGGCGTTCGATGCCGCAATTGCCGGAGCTAAAGCGGAATTAGCGCCTCATATGGCCGCTTATCGCGCCCTCGGGTGGGATTGTTGCGTAGGCGCCAGCGGAACAGTGCAAGCCTTGCAAGAAATCATGGTCACGCAAGGCATGGACGAAGTCATCACACTGGAAAAACTCCATCGTCTACGCGACCAAGCCATTGCGTGCGGTCAAATGGATGCTCTCGACATTGACGGCCTCACGCTTGAACGCGCCTTGGTTTTCCCAAGCGGCTTATCGATACTGATCGCCATTTTTGAATGCTTGGATGTCACCAGCATGACACTGGCTGGCGGCGCACTCCGTGAAGGTCTGGTGTATGAAATGATGACCGCAATGCGCCACAGCGATATACGCGCGCGCACCATCGCCAGTATTCAATCTCGCTATCAGCTCGATGAAGCGCATGGCATGACGGTAGCACAAACGGCGTTGGACTTACTTCACCAATGCCCGCCTGACTGGGTGCCAGAGCCCCACGCCAGTAGCTTGCTTCATGCCGCAGCCTGTGTGCACGAAATTGGCTTAAGCATTGGCTTTAAACAAGACGGCGACCATGCGGCCTATTTGATCACCCATCTCGACTTACCCGGCTTTACGCGCGCCCAAAAGCAGCTGATTGCCACCTTGCTTCGCTACTACCGTGAGCAACTGGTTCACATTGATGGCCAACATGCTTTGTCAGCGCAAAGTGCCAATCGCCTCCTGCGTTTGCTGCGTTTGGCGGTGATTTTGTGCCACCGCCGAGACAGCCGCGTACGGCCACTCAGTCGCCTTTGTGCAGACGGTGATGCGCTCACCTTAACCTTAGACACCACGTTGCTGGATACCAGCCCATTGCTGAGTGCCGAGCTGGAGCAAGAAGCCTTGCGTCAATCCAGCCTTGGTCAACCGCTGGTAGTGATCACCCACGCCGATGGCGGTGTCTAAATCGCACTCACCCATCCCGTTGAGCACAAAAAGGCCCGCATTGCGCGAGCTCTTATTTGGTCAATCCGCGGAAATACCACTGTGGCGCAGCAGCGCATCAGGGCTTGGCTCACGGCCACGGAAGCGAACAAACAACGCCATCGGCGCTTCGCTTCCCCCACGACTGAGGATATGGTTGAGGAAATCTTCACCGGTTTCGCGATTAAAGATCCCCTCTTCTTCAAAGCGAGAGTAGGCATCGCTCGACAGCACTTCAGCCCATTTGTAGCTGTAATAACCTGCGCTGTAGCCACCCGCAAAGATGTGCCCAAACGCATGCGGGAAGCGATTCCACTCCGGCGTGGGCACCACAGAAACCTGCTCACGTACGGCGTTGAGCCTTTCCATGATCCGTGGACCCACCTCGGGGTCAAATTGACTGAACAAGCTAAAGTCGAACAAGCTGAATTCGAGCTGGCGCAACATCGCCATCGCTGAATTGAAGTTTTTCGCCGCCAGCATCTTCTCTAGCATATCGTCCGGCAAGGCTTCTCCGGTTTGATAGTGGCCCGAGATAAAGCTCAGCGCCTCTTGCTCCCAGCACCAGTTCTCCAAAAACTGACTCGGTAGCTCTACCGCATCCCAAGGCACACCGTTGATCCCCGAGACATCCGCCACTTCGACTTGTGTCAGCATGTGGTGAATGCCGTGACCGAATTCGTGGAACAGGGTTTCAACTTCGTCATGGGTAAACAGCGCAGGATCATCACCGACCGGTGGGTTGAAGTTACAGGTCAAGTACGCCACCGGCGTTTGTAACTCGCCATTTGTTTTACGGCGACGAACGCGACACTCATCCATCCATGCACCGCCACGCTTATTCTCACGTGCGTACAAGTCTAAATAGAAGCTCCCGCGCAGCGTGCCCTGACTGTCGTGAATGTCATAAAAACGCACATCTTCATGCCACGTATCGACACCTTGGCGTTCGGTTACCGTCATGCCAAACACACGCTTCATGACTTCAAACAGGCCACTTAGCACGCGCGATTCTGGAAAGTAAGGACGTAGCGCTTCATCAGAAATCGCATAGCGCGCCTGCTTGAGTTTTTCGCTGTAGTAAGGGATATCCCAAGGCTCCAGCGTCTCTACCCCAAACTCTTGCTTGGCGTAAGCTTTTACTTCCGCGAACTCTCGCTCGCCTTGTGGACTGGCTTTGCTAACCAGCTCATTCAAAAAGCCCATCACCTGCTCGGGGCTCTCTGCCATTTTGGTCGCCAGCGACAACTCGCTGTAATTGTTAAAGCCCAACAAGCGCGCCAGTTCATATTTTAAACGTAGCGACTCGTTCATCAGCTCGGTGTTGTCCCACTGGCCGGCCTGCGGGCCACGWTCAGAGGCTCGCGTTGAGAAAGCTTCATACATTTCTTGACGTAATGCTTGGTTATCGCAGTACATCATGACTGGTAAGTACGAAGGAATATCGAGGGTCAGTAAGTAACCTTGCTGAGATTTACTCTCAGCTTGCGCTTTCGCTGCGTTCAGCGCTGATTCGGGCAAGCCCGCTAACTCACTTTTATCACTCACCAGCTTGCTCCACCCCATGGTGGCATCCAGCACATTGTTGCTAAATGAAGAGGAAAGCTCCGACAAGCGTTTTTGAATTTCACCAAAACGGTGTTGTTGATCGGCAGGCAGCGCAATGCCAGACAGCTCGAAATCACGCAGCGCATCGGTGATGGCTTTTTGCTGGGCCGTATCGAGTGATGAAAAGTCCGCGCTGTCTTTGATGGCTTTGTAGGCGTGATACAAGCCTTTGTGCTGACCGCGCCACGTCGAATATTCCGACAACAGCGGCAGACAGCTTTCGTAGGCTTCACGCAGTGGTTTGCTGTTAACTACCGCGTTCATATGGCTTACTGGCGACCATAAACGGCTGAGACGATCTTCGACTTCGGCGAGCGGAGCACAAACCGTCTCCCAACTTGGCGACGCTTGCTCAGCCGCCTGCTCGACTGCTTGGCGACAATCGGCAATTGCGGCGTCCACTGCCGGCTTAACATGCTCTGGATTGATCGCTGAAAATGGAGGTAAATCCTCAAACTGAAGTAGCGGGTTGGACATAATGCCTTCCTTTTTGCTGACGAGACGCCCGTGCTTCGCGCGTCTATCTAAACGATAAGTGACCTCATGTATATGCCGTCTGTGAGAACGCTTTTCAATCCCCACACTCCAACTTATACAGATTGCGACCGTTACAAAATGATTCTGAGACTGCCGCCACACCACAGGTTTGATAAGCTTACATTCACTCAACCTCAATGGTCAGCGCGGCGCCACTTTACAAGCGACCTGAAACGCGACAAGCTGACCACGAAACAAAAGCCAGAAGCACGCTCGTGCGTATAAGATGGAGAAAGACATGGCGAAGCATTTCGACTACATCTGTATTGGTGGCGGCAGCGGCGGTATTGCCTCTGCCAACCGTGCCGCGATGCACGGTGCCAAAGTCGCCCTGATTGAAGCAAAACACCTCGGTGGAACCTGTGTAAACGTGGGCTGTGTACCCAAAAAAGTGATGTGGCATGGCGCGCAAGTTGCCGAAGCCCTCAATCTTTATGCCCCGGATTATGGATTTGATGTTGAAGTGAAAGGCTTTGACTGGTCAACCTTGATCAATAACCGCGAAGCCTACATTGGCCGTATCCACAAAGCCTACGAAAACGTGTTGGGTAAAAACAACATTGATGTCATTCACGGCTTTGCGCGCTTTGTCGATAACAAAACCGTCGAGGTGGACGGCGAACACTACACCGCCGATCATATCTTGATTGCGGTTGGTGGCACCCCCACGATTCCGAACATTCCCGGTGCTGAACATGGCATCGACTCAGATGGTTTCTTTGCCCTCACCGAACAACCTAAGCGTGTCGCCGTAGTCGGTGCTGGCTATATTGCGGTTGAAATCGCAGGCGTACTGCATGCGCTAGGGTCAGATACCCACTTGTTTGTGCGCAAAGACCGTCCGCTGCGAAGCTTTGACCCCTTGGTGACTGACACCTTGGTCGAAGTGATTGAAAAAGAAGGCCCGACTCTGCATACCCAGTCGGTGCCTGTCTCTGTCACCAAAGAAAGCGACGGCAGCCTGACCCTTGCGTTCGAGAACGGCACCACGCATAACACAGACACACTGATCTGGGCGATTGGCCGCCATCCAACCACCGACAAGATCAATTTGGCCGCGACCGATGTACAAACCACCGCGGACGGCTACATTAAGGTAGACCCTTACCAAACCACCAGCGTGCCGGGCATTTACTGTGTCGGTGACATTATGGATGGTGGCATTGAGCTCACCCCTGTGGCGGTAAAAGCAGGTCGTCTGCTCTCGGAGCGCCTATTCAATGGCCAGAGCGAGGCAAAAATGGACTATGACCTCGTCCCAACCGTGGTATTTAGCCATCCGCCAATCGGCACTATTGGCTTGACCGAGCCCGAAGCGCGCGCCAAATATGGGGATGACAATATCAAGGTCTACACCTCGACGTTTGCTGCGATGTATACGGCCGTCACCCAGCACCGCCAACCTTGTAAAATGAAACTAGTGTGTGCCGGTGACGATGAAAAAGTCGTGGGCCTTCACGGTATCGGCTTCACCGTCGATGAAATGATCCAAGGATTTGCCGTCGCGATGAAAATGGGAGCGACAAAAGCAGATTTTGACAGTGTGGTCGCGATTCACCCGACCGGTTCAGAAGAGTTTGTTACCATGCGCTAAACCCGGTATCGGTAAGAGCAACGCCGAGCACTGTGCTCGGCGTTTTTATTTACTCCACTGCGCACAAAAGCGTGCCAAGCCTTCTTTGATATCCACCAACAACACGGACGCGGCATCAGCATTATCCTGTTTTGCTGCCAGCTCCAAGGCTAACGCTTGTTGTTGCAGTTCAATCGCCGCTAGGTTACTGGCACTACCCTTTAGCTTGTGCGCTTCACGCGCCAAGTTAGCAAAATCTGCCACTGCAATCTGTTGTGCCATGGTTGGAAGCTGCTCCTCAGTCTCTTCGACAAAGATGGTACAGGCTTCATCGAGCAAGGCTTGGCTATCCATCAACCGACTTAAGGCTTCCTCTTTGTCCCACACGCTTGCGTCGTGATCTGTCTTTCCGTGGCTGTCACTCATGCTCAATCCTTTTTTACTGAAGACGGTGATTCACCTACAAGCGACAAGGGCTTGTTGATTAGCTTATCATCACCTTGTTTCTAATCGTTACTAAGATTAACCGCCTGCGTCTAGCACATTGTAGATGTGGCAAAACTCAGGTCCAATCATGCTCGCTTTTCCCCCAATATCAATAATAGAAGTGAGTGCGAATCATGATGGATATGTTGCCTTGGTTAATCGTTTCTGGCCTGATCGTTTCCGTTATCACGGGTCTGTTGACCGTGTTGATGGTTAAAGGCCTCGATTAATCACCGCTGACTCCATGGGTAACCATGGAGTCTATTCCTGTACCTTCAGGCTAGGCGTTTTTACTGGCTTTGGCCTTTTTCTTCTCTTTTTTGCTTTTTGCCGTCTTTGTGCTTTTCTTACCCTTTTTCAGGGCTTTTTTGGTTAGCTTTTCATCCTTGGCTTTTTTCTTCACCTTTTTCGTCACTGATTCAGACGATGCAGGCAAAGGCGTAGGTCGACACAAATAGCTTTTATCTCTGGCCACACGCGCACATTTACTGCACGCCACGCAAGGCGGCGAAACAATCGTCGCGAGCAGCTCTAACTCAGCATCCACATCTCCGCGACGCCATTTACACAGCGACTTAGCCACCTAACGCTCCACCGTAAGTGCTGCATTGATATACATATCAAAGCGGTTTTTCTTTGTCTCAATGCTCGAATGGGGGGCCATGCCGGCTAACGGCTCAGCATAATCTGGGCGTTTAACCACCACACGACTGCGTGCCAGTGCCAATGCAGGGTCTAACAGGTTATCTGCATCTGTGTCCGCCCCGACTAAGGATTGAAAGACACGCATTTCTTTTTTGACTAACGCGGCCTTTTTTTTATGCGGATACATGGGGTCAAGATAAACCACATCTGGCCGCTGTAGCCCGGGTGTTTGCGCCATCTCGGTGAGAGCCTGCGCGCTGCTTGCATGCAACAAGGTCATGCGTGCGCGCATCCAAGTGCCAATTTCTGCATCCTGATAAGCGCGCTGCAGACCATCATCCAACAACGCTGCCACCACAGGATGACGTTCAATCAACTGTACCTCACAGCCAAGCGAGGCAAGAACAAACCCATCACGCCCAAGCCCAGCGGTGGCATCAAGAACACGCGGTGTCACGCCTTTATTTAATCCCACCGCTTTCGCGATCGCTTGGCCTTTGCCACCACCAAACTTACGGCGATGACCGACCGCCCCGTCGACAAAATCAACGTAGACCGCCCCTAATTTAGGCTCATCTTGTTTGCGAAGCTCCAACCGTGTCTCTGTCATCACCAACGCAAACGGCGAATCATCCTCATGAGTGAGTGACCACTTACTTGTTAGCCTTTCAAATTCTTGTTGTTTCTCTGCCACATCACAGATAAGGGTCAGTTGCACGTTGGATCTCCACAGCCAATGATTGGCCGAGTATATCAGAGATGGATTTTTTCCTTCACGCTGTTCTGTGTCTCGGGCCAGCCTCTCACTTGCTGCTCCAGCGGCGCTGGTACACTAAAGTGATAACCTTGTGCGTAATCGACCCCGAGTAAACGCAATTTCTCTAAAATCTCGCTATTTTCAACAAACTCAGCCACGGTTTTTTTGCCCATTTGCTTGGCAAGGTCGTTAATGGCTTTCACCATCGCAAAATCGGTGTCGTCCTTGGCAATGTCACGCACAAATTGCCCATCAATTTTCACGATATCAACCGGTAAACGCTTCAAGTAACCAAACGATGAGATACCCGCACCAAAGTCATCGAGTGCAATAAAGCAGCCTAACGCTTTAAGACGTGAAAATAAATCCATCGCACTGGTCATGTTGCTGATGGCGGCCGTTTCAGTGATCTCTAAGCAGATGCGTCGGCTGGGTATCACACTGTCTTTGATAGCGTGTACCAAAAATTGCACAAACTCTTTTTGCGCAATAGAGCGGCCGGATAGATTAATCGACACCATACCCAGCTTATCAACGTGCTCGGGATGCGCGGCGAACCAGGCCAAGGTTTTCTTCACCACCACCGTATCGAGTTGATGCGCCATGTTGTAGCGCTCTGCAGCGGGAATAAATAGCCCAGGTGAGATCCAGCCACCTTGGGTATCCCGCATCCGAACTAACACTTCCATATACAGCTTACGCTGGGGTGCGCCGCTAATATTCACAATGCGCTGTGCATACACTTCAAAGCGGTCTGCGGCAATGGCTTCATGAATATGGCTGACATAGGCCATTTCTTGCTCGCGACGTTTCAATTCTTCATCGTCCGGATGATAAAGATGGAGCCGGTTACGCCCCTCATCTTTAGCGGCATAGCAGGCTGTATCAGCTTGGGCATGCACTTGCTGCGGAGAGCCGGCGGTGCGGTCCAGTAAGCGGATCCCTAAGGAGCACTCCAACCGCATCCGGCTGTCATGCCAAAAGAACTCACTTCGCGCCAAGGCTGCCAGCAATGATTTCCCCCAACTCACCGCACGGGTAGCATCACAGTGATACACTAAAACGCCAAACTCATCGCCCCCAAGCCTTGATAGTACCGCGCCAGAAGGTAAGTGATGACTTACAATCAACGCCACTTGCTTTAACGCTTCATCCCCGGCTTCATGGCCTGCGGTGTCATTAATCAGCTTAAATTGGTCCATATCGATATAGAACATCGCATGGCACTGATCGTCTTCGCGGGCCTGAACCAAGGCATCGGCCAGCTTCTGTTCAAAATAACTGCGGTTATAGAGACCGGTTAAGTAGTCATGATGCGCTTGATACATCAGTTGGCTTTCCATCTCTCGGTGCGCAGTAATGTCTTCGCCGACCACCAGTATCTGTGCCTGAGTGTGCATGGCACGAACCGTTTCTCTCACCCACAAGGTCTGGCCCTTTTTAGAGCGATAAGGGATCTCTCGGCGCCAAAGTTGCTCGTCATTGTCTTGTGGGCGGCGCACCATTCGGTGGGGTGGCTCATGCTGCTCGGCATACAACTCAGTGATTTTATGGCCAAGGAGGCTTGATTTGTTGTAACCGAAAAGCTCTGCCGCATATTGGTTGATAGATTGGATCCGTGCTTGCTGATCGACGGTCAGCAAGATCACCGGTTGCTGTTCGTAAAGCATCCGGTATTCAATTTCACTGCGTTGCAGTTTCTCCTCGGTGTGCTTACGTTGGGTAATATCGCGCGCTTCAAACAGAATACGGGGTTGACCGGCTTCACCAGGAAAGCTTTTAACCGCCACATCCAAGATCAATTCACGGTGCGCCTCACTCAAACACAGTTCAAAACGCCGGGGCTGGGTCGTTTCAGTTAACTTTAGGTGCGACTCTAAGCGTGCAGGGTTACGCCATATCGGCCAAAACCAGAGCGGTCTTGCCTGATATTGGCGAGTTACATCCACCAACTGATTAAAACTGGAATTGCCTGACAGCAGAATCCCATTGCCATCAAGCAAGGCGATAAACTGATTACTCTGGTCGAACACCCCTTTGAGCATGGCACGGTGACGCATTAGTGCCGACTCACTACGACGCAGCTGACGCACATTGGCCCAAAGCATAACAATGATGCTACCCAACACCAGCACGGACAAAGACACCGCTTGTACGGTTATTTTGTGGGCCTGCCATAACGACTGCGGACGATTAGTGATCACCGCTGAACGTAGATCGCTAATATCCAAATCCCACCGTTTGACCAAAGGGTAATCAAACATGGTGACATTGGTGCTGTCGCGCTCAGCGGGCAGATCACCCGACAGCACTTTCAGTAGCAACTCACCTTGGTTCTTACCCTGCTCAACCCCATCAATCACCACACCGCCAATCACCCCGTGGCCGAGCATAAAGCTCATCGCCCCATACACGGGAACGGGGGCTTCACCCACAATGGTTTCGAGGTATTCTTGACGGGTCATAAAGCCGCCTTGGTTGTCGCGAAAGTAAGAAAGATAAAAGACGCCCTCACCCTCATGCATCGCTTGGATACGGTCATGCAGTGCCTGAAACGATAAGTCTGATAGGCGAACCACTTCGATACCCGACAAATCACTGTGCGCTAGCTGCGCTTGTACCACATTCCAGTACTGACGACTTGAAAAGGTGTTATCCAGCAACAGGTAAACACGTTCTAAATCAGGATGGAGGCGTTTCATCAACGCCAAGTTGCGAGGTAAGTCGACCTCTTCTTTCACCCCAGTCACACGCGGTAGCAGCGGGTAATGTTGGCGGCCAAAGTTATTCAGCCCCGCGTACACCACGGGCGTGTCTCCTACGTAGTCGTGGAGCTCGTGCATCAACCATAGCGCGGCGTTGTCTGTGGTTAAAATGGCATCGAAACGCTGGCTGGCGAGTTTTTGGATATAGAGTTTTTTCAGCTGTTCGCGATAGGCTTCTGATTGGTAACGCTTACTTTCTAAGTAAGTATGCTGAAAGCCGATATCGTGCCCTTGCGTCGCCGTATTTAATCCTTCGACCAACGCTTGATTCCAAAAGAACCCGGGATGATAGGAGTGCACGACCAAGACTTGTTGTTGAGCTGCACTCACGGCGCAGGTACACATCAGTAWTAACACGCCAAAAAGGTATTTGATCCCCACGCCCACTTCCTGTTGGTTTATTGGTATCTTCATAGACAACGCGATACCCTACATTAGATGCTCAATTGACTGTCAAGCAACTGAGACAGCGGAAAACATGGCTTAGCTACAACTACAAGACGACAACAATGAACGATTTACCCAAACTGGATGATCTCGATCGTCGTATTCTGTCCACACTCCTCGACGATGCGCGCGTGCCTTACGCGGAAATGGCCAAGCAGTTCCAAGTGAGTCCCGCGACAGTTCACGTGCGCGTGGAGAAAATGAAAGCAGCTGGCATTATCGAAGGTACCGAAATATTGGTGAACACCAAAAAGCTTGGCTACGACGTGTGCTGCTTTATTGGCATCAACCTCAAAGCCGCGCGGGACTATCACTCTGCGCTCGATAAGCTGAATCAGCTTGATGAGGTCGTTGAGGCTTACTACACCACCGGCGCCTATAACATCTTTGTGAAGCTGATGTGCCGCTCCATTGAAGAGTTACAGTTTGTGCTGATTGACAAGCTACAAGCCATCGATGAAGTCCAATCCACCGAAACGCTGATCTCACTACAGAACCCCATCAACCGCAACGTAATCCCCTAATTTTTGCGTGGTGATACGCTTTATCCCTGTATCTATCATGACGCAACCGCCACACAACCAAAACGCCCTGACCAAATAGCCAGGGCGTGGTTGATCGCGCGGTCTTTTTTTATCCCACGGTCTCTTCAGGACGCGGCGGCAACGGCACACCTGCATCTTCAGCAAGCCACTCGGCAACTTGTTTAGCAAAGTAAGTCAAAATGCCGTCCGCACCCGCACGTTTAAAGCACAAGAGTGATTCCATCACTGTCTCGCGCTCTTTTAACCAGCCATTATCGATCGCCGCTTTGTGCATGGCGTACTCACCAGAGACTTGGTAAGCAAAGGTTGGCACTTTGAGTTCACTTTTCACCCGGCGCACCACATCCAAATACGGCATCCCCGGTTTAACCATGACGGTATCCGCCCCTTCAGCAATATCCATCGCCACTTCATGCAGCGCTTCGTCACTGTTGGCCGGATCCATTTGGTAATTGGCTTTATTGCCCCCTTTCAGGTTCGCCGCAGAGCCTAACGCATCGCGGAACGGGCCATAATAGTTAGAGGCATACTTGGCAGAGTACGCCATGATTTGGGTATTGATGTGGCCGTTTTTCTCTAGTGCGTCTCGAATACGACCGATGCGCCCATCCATCATGTCTGACGGCGCAACAATATCCACACCCGCCTCGGCGTGTGACAAAGCTTGTTTGATCAGCACTTCGGTAGTGGGCTCGTTCATCACATAGCCGTCGTCATCAATGATCCCGTCTTGGCCGTGGATGGTGTAAGGGTCCAACGCCACATCAGTGATCACACCCATTTGTGGCACGTGCTCTTTGAGCAAGCGTACCGCGCGTGGCACCAGCCCTTCGGGGTTAAAGGCTTCAGAGGCACAGACGGTTTTAAATTCCTTCGGGATAACCGGGAATAGTGCAATCGCCGGCACACCTAGCTTGGCCAAGTAATCCGCTTCATACAACAGCAGGTCAATCGACATCCGCTCAATACCGGGCATCGACTCCACCGGCTCACGACGATTTTTGCCCATCAAAATGAAAACAGGGTAAATCAAATCGCTCGCGGACAATGAATGTTCCGCCACCATACGGCGGCTAAAGTCAGTTTTGCGTGTACGACGCAGGCGTCGAGCAGGAAAGGCGCCTTGAATGGATACGCTCACTGTATCCTCCTTTATGTTGCAGACCTGGGCTTTGGGGCAGAAGACTGCCTCACTGGGTTGTTCACCCCGTCACTGAATCGAAAAACAGCGCAGGGTGTTTTTTGTTGTACAGTCAATAACATGTTCGACAGGCTGTTGGCGAAGCCGTGCTACAGTTTGTGCGATATGGGGCAAATATTTAGGCTCATTACGGCTGCTTTTCGGCCGAGGACGTATATCGCGGGGCTGCAAATACGGCGCGTCGGTTTCTATCATCAGCCTATCATCTGGGATCCAACTAATCTGCTGCTGTAAGGCTTGTCCACGGCGCTCATCACACACCCATCCGGTGACGCCGATGTATAATCCAGCGTCCAAACACTCACGCAATGCGCGATCATCGCCGGTAAAGCAATGCAGCACCGCTGCGGGCAGTTTATCGAGCCAAGGGCGTAAAATCGCGAACCAGCGATCGTGCGCATCGCGACAGTGCATGAAGACAGGCATCGACAGCTCAGCCGCCAGCGCAAGCTGCGCATCAAAGACCACTTCTTGTTGCGGCCGTGGCGAGAAATCTCGATTAAAATCGAGGCCACACTCACCGATCGCCACCACCTCGGCGCGCTGCGCTAATTGCCGGATAACGGATAAATCCGCGGGGTCGACAGACTTGGCATCATGCGGATGGACGCCAGCGGTGGCATAGGCAAACGCCGGATAATGGGTGGCGAGATCCGCCGCTGCTTGGCTTTCTTCCAGATTAGTGCCTGTCAGCAGCATACCGGTGACGCCCGCTTGCTGCGCGCTCGCAACCACCGCGTTTCTGTCCTTATCAAATCGCGTGCTGGTCAAGTTCACGCCAATATCGATCATTCACTGGCCTCTTGTGATTCCGATGACGCACGTGGCACGTAAAAGCGCGATAGCAACACACCTAGCTCGAACAATAAACACATAGGAATCGCGAGCAAGGTTTGCGAAATCATATCCGGTGGCGTCAGCATCATACCGACTACGAACGCGGCGACGATAACGTATGGACGTTTTTGACGCAGGCTTTGTGCACTGGTCGCGCCGGTCCAAACCAGCAAAATAATGGCAATGGGAATTTCAAACGCGATCCCAAACGCCAAAAACAGTGCCAAGATAAAATCGAGGTAACTAGCAATATCGGTCGCCACTTGCACCCCTTCGGGCGCTATCGAGGTGAAAAAACCAAACACCAATGGCAGCACCACCCAATACGCAAACGCGACGCCCGCGTAGAAGAGCAACGAACTCGATACCAATAAAGGCAACACTAACCGCTGTTCATGCTTATACAAACCGGGGGCTACAAACGCCCAAATTTGGTACAAAATCACCGGTACCGCCACGAACACCGATATCACTAACGTCAGCTTTATCGGAGTGAAAAACGGTGACGCCACATCCGTGGCGATCATGCTCGCGCCTTCTGGCAGCTTATCAATCAGCGGCTGTGCCACCACGCTGTATATATCGTTAGCAAAATAAACCAAGCCAATAAAGACGACGAGAATCGCAATGATCGCTCGCAACAAGCGGTTGCGCAGCTCCATCAAATGGCTAATGAGCGGTTGGGTATCATTTACGGAGGACATAGTAGCCTTGCTCGTTTATCGCTTATCGGTCGGCGACGGCTCTGAAGACGATGCCTCAGGGCGCGGTTTCTCTGTCGACGATGCATAAGGGCGTTGGACATCCGCAGCATGCTGACGCAAGGTATCCACCGATTGCTGCAGCTCAGGGTCAAGGTCTTTCATGCCAGCCTGCTCGGCTTTGCGTAAGTTGTCTTGCAGCTCTTTAATTTTAAGCTCTTGCTCGAGCTCGTCTCGAACAGAGCCCGCCATACGCTTCGCTGCCCCCACCCAACGCGACACATTCCGTATCGCGACGGGCAGTCGCTCTGGGCCCAGAACCACTAAGCCAATCACGGCGATCAGCACCAGTTCCCAGAAACCTATATCAAACACGGTTATACCTGCTCTTTATCTTTACGTGCTTGCTCGTTTGTTGACGTCTCAGCCCCAGTATCATCAAGGGTCTTTTGCTGGAAGTCTGCGTCTTTGCCTTTTTGGCTGTCTTCGTCGTCGTTCATGGCTTTCTTAAAGCCTTTCACCGCTGAGCCTAAATCGCCGCCCATGTTACGAAGCTTTTTCGTGCCAAATAGCAATACCACAATCACTGCGATAATCAGTAACTGCCAAATACTAATTCCACCCATACTGGTTCCCTTCCACGTGTTGGTTTACATCAATTGAACGCAGCAGTGTAGCTGCTATTTATTACAGGTTTTATTACAAAGTCGCCAACCCCACAACCAAAAAATCACCGCGCCGCCGGCTGCGACCGAAGGTAAGACCTCTACCTGATTGGCAAACAGTATGGTTGCTGTCAGTAGCAAGGTGGCGCCAATACCGAGCATGTAAGTGGCGCGTGAATGACGTTGCCGTGTTTGCAAATAACCATGATAGTAAGCATCGAGCCGTTGGTTGATTTGTCGCCCTTGACGCAATCCGTCATACACCAGCTCTGGGATCTCGGGTAGCTTCTCAGCCCAAAATGGCGCTTTCTCTTTGACCGCCGCCCACACCGCTTGTGGCCCCACTTGCTGTTTCATCCACGACTCTAAAAACGGCTTGGCCGTGGTCCAGAGATCCAACTGCGGGTAGAGCTGACGCCCCAGTCCTTCGATGTAGAGCAAGGTTTTTTGTAACAGTACCAGCTGTGGCTGCACTTCCATATTAAAACGGCGCGCGGTGTTAAATAGGTTCAATAAAACATTACCGAACGAGATTTCGCACAGCGGTTTTTCGAAAATAGGCTCACATACGGTGCGGATGGCAAACTCAAAATCATCCACATTGGTGTCATGCGGCACCCAGCCAGAATCGACGTGCAACTCAGCGACTTTGCGATAATCACGGTTAAAGAACGCGATAAAGTTTTCCGCTAAATAGCGTTTATCGTCGCGATTTAAGGTACCGACAATTCCGCAGTCCAGTCCAATCCACTGTGGGTCATGCGGGTGTTCGTAGGAGACAAACACGTTGCCCGGGTGCATGTCCGCATGGAAAAAGCTATCTCGGAATACTTGGGTAAAGAAGACCTCAACCCCGCGCTCGGCGAGCAATTTCATATCAGTGCCATTCGCTTCCAGCGCTTCGATATCCGACACTTGAATACCATAGATACGCTCAGACACCATCACGTCTTTGCGGCAGTAGTCACTGAATACTTCAGGCACATACAGTGCGGGGTCGTTTTCAAAGTTGCGGCGCAGCTGAATGGTGTTGGCCGCTTCGCGCATTAAGTCCAGCTCATCAAGCAAGGTTTTCTCATACTCGCGGATCACTTCAACCGGCTTTAACCGGCGAGCATCGGGCAGAAAACGCGCCACCAGCCGTGCCACGCGATACATCAAGCGCAAGTCAGCTTGAATAACCGGCAAGATATCGGGACGGATCACCTTCAGCACCACTTCACGCCCATTCGATTTTAAGGTGGCAGTATGCACTTGCGCGATCGACGCGGAGGCGAGTGGGTTAGGATCAAAGTCGCTGAACCAGGTCTCCAGTGGGCCACCCAGCGAGGCTTCGATTTGCGCCTTGGCTTTGTGGCCATCAAACGGCGCGACTTTATCTTGTAGCTGGGCCAACTCGTTGGCGATATCGGCGGGAAAAAGATCACGGCGCGTCGACATCATCTGGCCAAGCTTCACCCACACCGGGCCCAAGCTTTGCAGCGCCAAACGCAGTCGCTCACCCACCGACTTATCGGGGTGCTGGTTTTTCAACCAAAATAAAGACTGGCGCCCCAGGTGCGCTAAGCGGGTGATCGGCTGCTTAGGCAACAAGGCGTCTAACCCATAAAGCAGCAGGGTGCGAATAATAAAATATAAACGACGAATTTCACTGAGCGTCATTAGGACTCCATCCGTTCAGCCAACTGCTTAAAACGCGCCTCAAGTCTGGCAACATCACTGCGGATCTCATCGACTTGATCCGAAAAGTAAGCCACTTCCAATGGTCCCGGCGCCACGCGCCATTCTTCGGTTAATACCTCGCCAAGGTAGCGCTGCTGACGCGAGGCAAGTTGGTTCGCTTGCTGCCAGCGCTTTTGGGCGTGACTCACCACAGTATGTGCCATCACATCCCCCATATAGGGCGAGAGCCACTCGGCAATATCAAACTGCAACCCGCTGAGCAGTTGCGAGAATTGCTGGGCGACATCGATATCGCCATCAAGCGTCAGCTGATCAGCTTTGATCAGCGCGGTAATATTGGCTTTTTGTTGCAGTTTAGGCAGCGCGGCAAGCGAGAGAGAGAGTGCACAGTCAGGCTGTGCTTCGTAGTGGCTGAGCACATCCACACGTTGGCTGAACGCGAAGACAAATTGCTTATTCCACTCTTGCAAAGAAACGCGAATCGTACGGCCTTTGAGGCGCGCCAAACGGCGCTGGCTATCAGCATCGCGTGTGATCACGCCATTTAATGCTGTCTCCAAGGCGGCACACACGAGAGAATCAAAGGCCATACTGGCTCCTTAGAATTTGAATCCGCGGTGCAGGGCGACAATGCCACCGGTCAGGTTGTGGTAGCTGGTTTGTTCAAACCCGGCTTGTTCCATCATTCCTTTTAATGTTTCTTGATCAGGGTGCATGCGAATCGACTCGGCCAAGTAGCGGTAGCTATCTGGATCGTTGACAATAAGCTGGCCCATTTTCGGCAAGACGTGGAATGAGTAGGCGTCATACACTTTGGAAAGCGGCGCGACGACTGGTTTAGAGAATTCCAAGACCAACAGACGTCCCCCCGGTTTGAGCACACGGAACATCGAACGCAAGGCCGCATCTTTATCGGTGACGTTACGCAGGCCGAACGCGATGGTGATGCAGTCAAAGTGATCATCGGGAAATGGCAACGCTTCGGCGTTCGCTTGTACGTAACTGACATTGCCCACAATGCCTTTGTCACGCAGTTTGTCTCGGCCCACTTTCAGCATGGAGTTATTGATATCGGCGAGTACCACTTCTCCGCTCTCACCGACCAGACGCGAGAATTTGGCGGTCAAATCGCCCGTTCCACCGGCTAAGTCGAGAACTTTCTGCCCTGCGCGCACGCCACTGCAGTCAATGGTAAAACGCTTCCATATCCGATGGATGCCCATCGACATGACGTCGTTCATCAGATCATATTTTGCGGCCACCGAGTGAAATACATTGGCTACCATGCTTTCTTTTTCTTGGCGTTTAACTTGCTGAAAGCCAAAGTCGATGGTCTCTTGGTCCTGATGCGTTTGTTTATCTGTCATGTTAATCCCCTAACGTGTTGGCCCTAGTTTACTTTATCGCCCATCCGGACTCCAAGCGCGGGACCAAGTTTCTTCTATTTGTTCACAGACGAGATGTCAGACACCGGATCGTCTTCATCTGCGCCTTGGGGAGAAAAAGAGGTTAATGCCGCATTCGCAAGCGCTGGACTGATATCGCGCTTTACCTCGACGCCAAGGGCTTTAAAGCCCTCGGCTTGGCGAAGAATATTGCCTCGACCTTGGCTGAGCTTATTCATCGCGCCATGATAGCTGTCGTTCGCCTTGCCCAATGCGCTCCCCAACCCTTCCATGTCGCTGACAAATAAACGTACCTTGTCGTAGAGCTTACTGGCTTTCTCTGCAATTTGTTTGGCGTTCTGATTTTGATATTCGTAGCGCCAAAGGTTATTGATGGTACGCAACGCCACCAGCAAGGTGGTGGGGCTAACTAACATAATATTGTTATCCATCGCCTCACGAATCAGACTAGGATCGGCTTCAATGGCAATTTGGAACGCAGGCTCCACAGGGATAAACATCAACACATAATCCAGCGTCTTCACGCCATGCAGTTGGTGATAGTCTTTGCGTCCAAGGCCACGGATGTGGGCGCGGATAGCTTGCACGTGCTCTTTCAACGCCGCATCTTGCTCGACAATGGACTCCGCATTGTAATAACGCTCGTAGGCCACCAATGCCATCTTGGCATCGATCACCACATCTTTGTCTTGCGGTAATTTGACAATCACGTCCGGTTGATAGCGTTTGCCTTGCTCATTCTCAAGGTTCACTTGAGTATGGTATTCATGCCCTTCACGCAAACCGGATTCTTCTAACACTCGCGCCAACACCACTTCGCCCCAGTTACCTTGCTGTTTGTTATCCCCTTTAAGGGCTTGGGTAAGGTTATGAGCTTCGCGAGTCATATCTGCGTTTAATTGCTGCAGATTTTTGATTTCATGAATGAGGGTATGACGCTCTTTGGCTTGTTCGCCAAAACTGTCGGTTACTTGCTTTTTAAACCCTTCTAATTGCGATTTCAGCGGCCCGAGTAAGGTCTCGAGACTCATTTTATTTTGCTCGTCAACGGAGTGAACTTTTTGTTCAAACACTTGATTGGCCAGCTGTTCGAATTGGGCGCGTAAGCGTTCCTCTGCATTTTCGAGCAATGCTTGTTTTTCTTGCGCAGCGTGTAATTGTTGTTCGATACCAATGTTGGTATTGCGCGAGCACGCGTCGATGCACCGCATAACCGAGCACACAGGTACCGCCCGCCCCGAGTAAAAACGCAATGAAATGCAATGAGGTTAACGACAAGCCATCCAGCATAGCGAGGTCTCTATTTTACAGTCAGTTATGTCAGCAAAGGCTAATCGCACACTGGATAAATGTCCAGTCTATCTCAGAGACTCGGGATCCCGTAGACTGCCTAAAAACACTGGCATAACCGCAAGGACGCAGCATGCATGATGAGCGCAAGGCGCTGATATTCGCCCTATCAGCCGTCTTACTTTGGTCGACCGTCGCCACCGCATTTAAGATAACGCTACGCTATATGTCGCCCATACAGATGCTGGCCGCCGCCAGTGTCGTCTCTGTGGTGATCCTACTCGCCATTGCCGCGCTCCAAGGCAAATTGGGCGCCATCTGGCCAACCTTTCGCGCGCGACCGGGTTACTACCTCGTATTGGGACTCGTCAATCCACTGATTTATTACTTAGTCCTATTTAAAGCGTACGATCTATTACCTGCCTCATTAGCGCAGCCTTTAAATTACAGCTGGGCCATTACCTTAACGTTGATGGCAGCGCTTTTCTTAGGGCAGACGATTCGTCGTCAAGATTGGATTGCTGCGGCATTGGGGTATTTCGGCGTGGTGATCATTGCCACCAAGGGACAGTTATTTTCGCTGCAATTTGATAGCCCATTAGGGATTGGGTTGGCATTATTATCGACACTACTATGGGCTGGGTACTGGATATTAAATACTAAAAACGCTGCCGATCCTGTCGTCGGGATATTATTAAGCTTTATCCTTTCGCTACCCATTTCTCTTACTTTGGCGGGGCTAACCGCATCATGGCAAGGCATTCCATGGCAAGGGTGGCTCGCGGTGAGTTACGTCGGTCTTTTCGAAATGGGCGTGACATTTATGCTGTGGCTTAGCGCAATGAAATATACTCAGAATACCTCTCGGATCAGTAATCTGATATTTATATCACCGTTTATTTCGCTGCTATTACTCACCACCATTATTGGTGAGACCATTCATCTAAGCACTTTAATTGGTTTGATGTGTATTGTGGTGGGATTATTAATTCAACAGCGCACAGGCAAGCGTGGCAAACCGTCCGCTGCCAGTGCGTCGTCATAGTCATTCATGTAAAGCTCAGTGGCGTCACCTTATGGGCGCCACAATCACACAGTGTGGACTAAGGGTTAGCCAACTTTACGCTGTGTCATGTACTGATAGAGCTCGTCAGCAGAGAGTCCATCTTGCAGTAAGCCTTGAGTGATTTCTTCAATGCGCTCAGAACGGCGCTCTTCAATCACAGAATTAAATTGGTAAACCAGTTCACGCAAGTATTTCAGTGGCACTTGACGTGCAGCACTGCGTACACGCTCTTCACTTTGGCTACCTAATTCTTGCAGTAATTTGCCAAACATGATTTTTTCTGGCGACTCCTCAAGTTGTTCGAGGACGCGCGCCATTTCGATTGTCGATAATGACATAGTGTGTAACTGACCTTTGAGATAAAAACGAAAAGGAATGAGCGTTAATTCGATTTGCTTAGTAAATATACTCCGAACCACGCACTTTTAGCAAAATAAAAAAACGCTGGCCGGAGCCAGCGAAAAGGGATGATGGGTTGTCGAGACCCCTGCGTTTTGCACGTCTTATTATACCTTGCCAACTGAGACGTTGTTTTTATTGATTTTCTTACCGTTTTACCGTTGCTGCATGCCATTGCTTCCCAACTGGGGACCATAAAATCACGAGACCGGGCAACAAGAGCCACATATGCACTGTCATCAGATCGCTGGCCGATAACCCCAAGCGCTGGGTTAAGCTGACCAAAAGCCCTGCGCCACTCATTTGGAACAATCCCAGCAAGGCTGCCGCTGTGCCAGCACGGTCAGAAAATGGGGCTAAAGCGGCGCCGGCTGACGCGCCTAACACCCAAGCAAAGCCAAATGATGAGGTAAAAATCGGCAACATAAAGGCCCAAGGCGTCGCAATAGCGCTTAATGCCAGCATCAGCCCACCCGAGCCTACCAGCATCATCAAGCCAATATTGAGCGCACGGCGGCTACCAAATTTTTCCATATAGCGCGGCGCTAACATCGCCGCGGCAATGTTTAGTGCCGCGTTAGCACCAAACCAAAAAGTGAAGCTGTTCATGGAAATACCGTATCTATCCATCAGTAATACAGGCGCGGAGGTGACATACGCTAAGATCACCGCCATGGCCAGCATGCAAAGGATGATGTGGTAGGTAAATGTTGGTACGCGTAGCACTTGCCAATAACGGCGTACGCTAAATAGGCGACCCGAGGTGTCCGTGTGCGCCGGGCGTGTCTCGGGCAAAAAGACCATAACTAATACCAACCCTAATACCGCATAACCGAGCATAAAGGTGAAGTTAGCGCGCCAGTCAAAGACTTGGGTAAGCCAGCTCCCCAATAGCGGCGCCAAGGCAGGAACAAAGCAAATCGCGCCATTAAGATAGCTAATCATATGGCCGCTGCGCTCAGCACCGAATCGGTCACGCACCGCTGCAAATGCACACACGGAAGTCGCGCACGCGCCAAAACCTTGCAGCAAACGCGCCACCAGCATCATATCCATCGAGGTGGCGAGCCACGCCATCAAAGAGCTCAGTCCATAGAGCAGTATGCCAATGACGGCTACAGGTTTGCGACCAAAGCGATCAGCCAACGGCCCAGCGAACAGCTGACCTAAGCCTAAGCTAAACATAAACCAAGTGATGGTGTCCTGTACCAACGTCGGGTTAACGTTAAAGTCCCCCGCCATATGCGGCAACGCCGGTAAATAAATATCAATCGCCATCGGGCTAAACAGCACCAGTAACACCATTAAGGCGACCAGTAAGCGATTCGATGTCGGTGAATCAGTGTGTGACATTGGTTACTCCTCTATACAGGCACGCAGTATAGTGGCTTCAGGATATGAACCATAATGGTTTATAGTAAAAGCAGTTATTCCTAAGGAGAATACCTTTAATGGATTTGGACCAGCTGCAGCGTACCGACCTTAACTTATTGGTGTGCTTACATGTATTGTTGGAAGAGTGCAATGTCACGGGGGCGGCAAAACGCCTGCACTTAAGCCAATCGGCAGTGAGTAAAAACTTAGCCCGGCTAAGAGCGCAATTTAACGATCCGCTTTTTACGCGAGCGGCCCACGGGCTTAAACCCACCGTTCGGGCGCAAGCCTTACAGGCAAAATTACGGGCTTTACTCAATGATGTTGCGGCGATGACCGAGCCGGACCACTTTCAGCCACACTTAAGTGACCGCTGTTTTCGCTTTGCCCTCGTCGAGAGCGCCTACCCATTGCTACTGCCACAGTTTATTGGCGATATGCTGGAAGCGGCTCCAGCTATCACTCTTAATACCGCCGCTTGGGATCAAACCACCTTTGATGGCCTCGCCCGCGGCAATATCGATTTTGGTATTACCGGTAAAGATTTAAATCCCGCCGATGCCATGTTGACCATGATGCCGCCCAAAGGCGTACGCTACCAAGAGCTTTGCCAAGATCACCAGTGTGTGTTGATGCGCGCCGATCACCCGGCGCTCAAGGGCCCATGGGATGAAGCGCGTTACCTTGGACTGCGACATGTACAGGTGAAGTGTGATGGGAATGACCGCTGGCTGTTGGACTATAAACTGGCAGAGCGTAATATTGAGCGTGACATTGCCATGTACGTGCCAGATTTCAACAGTGCGGCGAGCCTGTGTACCTATACCGACCTGGTGTTTACTTCACCAAGCCAGTTTGCGCATTATATTGCCGCGTCGCTCAATTTGGTGGTAAGGCCGTTACCGACGCCAATACCGCCGATGGCGTACACCTTGTTTTGGCATCAAAATCAAGAAAATGACCCGGGGCACCAATGGCTGAAAGCCTTGATTATTTCACGCTGTCAGCAATTTAGCTCAGCAAAATTGCAGCCTATCGCCAATCGCGCTAGGGTCTAACCCACTGGTTTTTTACGCGTGGCCGAACATGGCAAGTTCACCCCATACAAAGAAGGAAGAATAATGGACGCGACCCTTACCAAGCGTATTGAACAGCTAAGACACTGGCTGGCTCAACACGATTATGACGCCCTACTCATCCCCCATGAAGACGAATATCTCGGTGAGTATGTGCCTGAGCACAACGAACGTCTCCACTGGGCGACCGGCTTTACCGGCTCAGCAGGCGCTGCGGTGATCACCCGCGACAAGGCGGCGATTTTTGTTGATGGCCGCTATGTGGTTCAAGTCCGTAAGCAAGTCCCCGCCGGCCTGTTTGACTACTGCCACCTGATTGATGAGCCACCGGTGCAATGGGCCCAGCAACAATTGCCAAAAGGTGCCAAGCTGGCTATCGACGCTCGCATGCATAGCGCTGCTTGGTACAAACGTACCCAACGCGCGTTGGATGGGGCTTTGACATTGGTGAGTGTTGAGCAAAACCCGATTGAAAGCTTGTGGGACGATCGTCCCGCCCCGCTTAATAGCCCTGCCATTTTACTGGGTGAAGAGAAAACCGGCCGCGCCAGCTTAGATAAACGTCAAACCATTGGCCAGCAGTTAGCCGATCAGAATCTTGATGCCGCGGTACTCACTCAACCAGATGCCGTCTGTTGGCTGCTCAATATCCGTGGTCGCGATATCCCACGTTTGCCCGTGGTACTGACCCAAGCGATTATCAAGCAATCCGGTGACGTCACCGTGTTTATCGACCCTGACCGTCTCCCCGACGGCTTTGATGCACACGTGGGCCAAGGCGTGAGTGTCGCGCCCCCTGATAGCCTGGTTGATGCCCTGCAAGCGCTGAGCGGTCAACGTGTATTGGTCGACCCAAACGGTGCCAATGCGTGGACACTGGACACGCTCCAACAAGCGCAAGTCACCGTGGTGGAAGCGCAAGACCCATGTGCGCTTGAAAAAGCGGCCAAGAACCCGCAAGAAATCGCCGGTATGCGTGCCTGTCACGTGCGCGATGGTGTTGCCGTGACCCGCTTCTTGGCGTGGTTTGACCGTCAAGTCGACGCCGGTGAACGCCCTGATGAAGCCGTGCTCGCGGACACCCTGTATCAATTCCGCCAACAAGACGATCAACTGGTCGACTTAAGCTTTGATACCATTTCCGCCGCCGGTGGCAATGCGGCCATGTGTCACTATAACCACAACAATCAGCCTAAACCGAGCGTGATTGAGAGCAACAACGTCTACTTGGTCGACTCAGGCGGTCAATACTATGACGGCACCACCGACATTACCCGTACCGTGCCGGTGGGCGAATGCAGCGCTGAGATCAAAAAGGCCTTCACGCTGGTGCTTAAAGGGCATATTGCGCTGGCCACTGCGCTGTTCCCGAAAGGCACCTCAGGCAGCCAGCTTGATGCCTTAGCACGCCAGTATTTGTGGCAACACGGCTATGATTTTGACCATGGCACCGGTCACGGTGTCGGGCATTTCTTGGACGTGCACGAAGGTCCGCAGCGCATTTCCAAAGCGCCCAATAGCGTCGCGCTATTGCCAGGCATGGTGGTGTCAAACGAGCCGGGCTACTATCGCGCCGACGCGTTTGGGATCCGGATTGAAAACCTCGAGTTGATTGAAGAAAAGCCCACCGAGGGTGACATGACGATGCTCGGATTTGCCTCACTCACGCGTGCACCGATCGATCGTCGTTTGGTCGATGTGAGCTTACTCAGCGAGGCGGAAATCCAGTGGTGGAATCGCTATCATCAAACCGTGTGGGATGAAATCAGCCCGCACCTCGATGATCAAGACCAAGCTTGGTTAAAACAAGCGACCGCGCCACTAAGCCGTTAAGTCGCGTCTTCACCGAGTATGAAAAACAAAAAGCGTCCGATTGGACGCTTTTTTTATTCCCCTTTCAGGGCTTTCTCGACCGCTTTGGGCGAAAAGCCGCGCAAGGTGGTATCGCCAATGCAAATCACCGGGACACCCCGCGAGCCAGTTGCCGCCAGCAGCTTCTTACCTTTGGGCGTGGCTGTATCGACAACACGATAACGCAGCCCTTTTTTATCCAAGTAAGCTTTGGCCGCCTCACAGTGAGGACAGCGTGGACCTACATATACAGTAATACGTTTCATGCCCGCATTGTCGCTAACCCACTGCCGTTTGTGAAGCCATTTGCGCCTGACGCGCGATATCGTAGATGTTATCCCAATCTTTCCATACCACCTCAAAACCGAGGGCTCGGACGCTGGCGGCCACCTCTGCCGCGCTCCGTTCATCACTGATGGCAAACTGCTCTAATTGTGGCTCAGGGTTCGCGTAACCGCCCGGTTGGGTTTTTGACGCCGCGGATAGGCTCGTGACCCCAAGGGGCAGCACATTGTCGCGAAAGTGGGGGGACTCTCGTGTCGATAGCGACAGCTCTACCTGCGGATTCCACAACCGATAGGCACAAATCAGCTGAACCAGCTGCTTGTCCGTCATCACCGATTTCGGCTGTAACGCCCCCGCGCAAGGACGTAAGCGCGGAAAAGATAGCGAATAGCGGCTTTGCCAGTATTGCTTTTCCAGATAATCCAGATGCTGGGCGGTAAAAAAGCTGTCGGTGCGCCAGTCCTCAAGGCCAATCAAGGCGCCGAGACCGATCTTATCGACCCCTGCTTGTGCCAACCTATCTGGGGTTTGCAGCCGGTAGTGAAAGTCGGTTTTATTCCCGCGCTTGTGGTGTTTCCCATAGGTTGGAGCGTGGTAGGTTTCTTGGTAAACCATCACCGCATCCACACCCTGTGCCACCAAGGCGCGATATGCCTCGGTATCCAGCGGCTGCACCTCCATCGCCACATGATGAAAGTATCGCTTCACCAAGGGTAAGGCGCGGAGAAAATACTCGAGCCCTACCTTGGTTTCATGCTCACCGGTCACCAATAGCACACTGTCAAAGCCCATTTTTTTGATCGCTTCACACTCGGCGGCGATCTCGGCTTCATCCAGCGTGCGCCGTTTAATTCGGTTTTCCATCGAAAAACCGCAATAGGTACACACGTTGGCGCACAAATTGGAGAGATACAGCGGAATGTAAAACCCCATGGTGTAGCCAAACCGCTGCCGCGTCAGCGCCGCAGATTGCTGAGCCATGGCCTCAAGGTAGCCTTCAGCGGCAGGACTGATCAGGGCAGCGAAGTCGTCCAAATTACGCGAAGATTTAGCCAGCGCCCGCTCGACATCTTGGCGCGTTTTGCTGTAAATCGAAAGGCGATGATGATCCCAATCGAGTGCCGCCCACCGCTCAGAAAAGCTCATCACGCCTCCTTAGCGTCAAGAAACGCGGTTAAGGGGCTAGACGCGTGGGCGTGATTGTGTGTGCCCGCCAGCCCAGCACGATACGCACAGTGTCCGGCTTCAACCGCTTGTTTAAACGCTGCGCCCATGGCAATCGGATCGCCAGCCGTGGCAATGGCGGTGTTGACCAATACCGCATCAGCGCCGCGCTCCATCGCTAACGCCGCATCTGACGGTGCACCAATGCCGGCATCAATGATCACCGGCACGCGAGCTTGCTCGATAATGATGTCGAGAAACGCCATTGAGGCCAGCCCTTGGTTGGATCCAATCGGTGAGCCAAGGGGCATCACCGCCGCGCATCCCACCTCTTCCAAGCGCTTACACAGCACAGGATCGGCATGACAATATGGCAGCACCACAAACCCCTCATCCACAAGCGTTTTCGCCGCTTGAAGAGTTTCAATCGGATCAGGCATCAAATATTTGGGGTCGGGGTGAATTTCCAGCTTCACCCAATGCGTTCCCAATGCTTCTCGGGCAAGACGCGCCGCAAAGACCGCTTCTTGCGCATTTTTCGCCCCTGAGGTATTGGGCAGCAGGCGTACACCGAGCTCGCGCAGCGGGGTTAAAATATCGTCTTGTATAGCATGCACATCGACTCGCTTTAGCGCCATGGTGACAAGTTCAGTACCACTGGCCGCCAGTGATTCGGCCATGGTCTTGCGACTGGCAAACTTGCCGGTGCCTGTTAACAGCCGAGATGAAAACGTCGTATCCGCAATGGTTAACATAATTATCCTCCGGCAATCGCTTGAAAGACCGCCAAGCTATCGCCAGCGGTGAGTGACGTGGACGACCAAGCATCACGCGCAATAATGGTCTGATTTAGCGCGACCGCGACTGATTCAGCCGGCACCTTCATCTCCTCAATCAATTGCGCGACGGTCGTGGCATTGACCTCTGTAGGCGTGTCATTAATGGTTAACTGCATCGCTTACCTCCCGCTTTGGCTGACAAATCGCACAGTGCGGATGCACAGGCAGCGAAAAGTGCTGCCATGTCATGGTTTGTCCATCAAACCGTGACAAGCGATTGGTCCCGACCGCCTGTCCTAATAACAGTTTTATCCCTTCCAGCGCTTGCGCGGTGGCCATCATGCCGACCACAGGTCCCATGACCCCAGCTTCAGCGCAGCGTGTGGGTTCGGAAAGCGTCACGTCTGCGAAGGCGCACGCATAACATGCGCTATGCGGTTGATAAACCAATAACTGGCCTTGCCAACCGATCGCCGCTGCGCTCACCAAGGGTGTACCTGCCTCTACACATGCTTGGTTAACCGCATGACGAGTGGCGAGATTATCACTGCAATCGAGAACCACATCCGCCATCGCCACTTCAAGCTCCAGACGCTCACCTTCTAGATAGGCATTGATGGCTCGGCACTGGCAATGTGGATTCAGCGCGACCAAGTTAGCGGCTAGCGCTGCGGCTTTATCGGTGCCGATTTGCTCATCCCGATACGCCACCTGACGCGACAAATTAGATAGCTCAACGTGGTCTGAGTCAGCAATCGCTAACTGACCCACGCCAGCGCCTGCAAGATAGAGGCCCGCGGTGGTTCCAAGCCCACCGGCACCGACCATCAACACGCGCGCCTTGCTCAGTGCCTGCTGCCCGCGCTCTCCAACTTCTGGCAGCATGATTTGCCGGCTATAACGCAGGTATTCACTGTCAGATAGCATCACGCCCTCCTTGCTGTCTTGATGGATTAAGACAGCGATTAAATGCGTCAATGCGCGCCGCTAAATCAGGCGCTTGCGTCACAGCGCGGACCACCGCAATGGCGTCCACGCCGGTGCGCCAAACGTCAGGGGCTCGATCGAGATCAATACCGCCAATCGCCACCGTCGGGAAACGGCCATCCACAGTCGCCACCTGCTGTGCTAACGCAGAAATGCCTTGCGGCGGCTCGGCGAGCTGTTTGGTAGTGGTGGGAAAAATATGGCCGATGGCAAGATAACTGGGCGAGAGGTCAATCGCTGCAGCGAGTTGTTCGGGACTGCGTGTCGATACGCCAAGGCGCACGCCTTGCCGCGCAAGCCGGTCAAGATCCGCCTCTTGTAAGTCTTGCTGCCCCAGATGAACGCCATAGGCGCCAGCCTCAAGCGCGAGCTGCCAGTGATCGTTGATAAACACCTGCGCATGGTGCGCGCGGCCCAATGCCACCGCACGCTGTATCCAATCTAGCAATTGTGGATGCGCTGGCTGCTTCACACGCAGTTGCACGGTTTTCACCCCCAAGCAAAGCAAGCGTTCGAGCAAATCCACATCGTCCACTACCGGATATAATGGGCCTATACCTTCAGACATAGGCGCAAATGGGGTCAGGCTCATGACTCCACCTTATCGCTGTCCGCTACCTCAGCGCCTTGTGGTGACGAATGATGGGATTTTTGCAGGTAGAGCTCACTGCCCTTTTCTCGAAACTCTTGCGATTTTTGCTGCATGCCTGCTAACGGGTCTTCCAGCATAGTGACATCAATCGCTTCACCCGCGGCGGCATAGCCATTTTCTTTGGCATAATCTCGGACTTCTTGGCTGATTTTCATGGAGCAGAATTTCGGCCCACACATGGAGCAAAAATGCGCGACCTTGCCGGACTCTTGAGGCAGTGTTTCATCGTGATAAGCACGCGCCGTCACCGGATCTAAAGCAAGGTTGAACTGATCTTCCCAGCGGAATTCAAAGCGCGCTTTGGAAATGGCGTTATCTCGCACCTGCGCGCCCGGATGTCCTTTGGCTAAGTCGGCGGCGTGCGCGCACAACTTGTAAGTAATCAGTCCGGTTTTAACATCCTCTTTATTGGGCAGACCCAGATGCTCTTTGGGCGTGACATAGCAAAGCATCGCACACCCAAACCAGCCAATCATCGCCGCACCAATCCCGGAGGTGATATGGTCGTAACCAGGCGCGATATCAGTAGTCAGCGGGCCTAAAGTATAAAAAGGCGCTTCATGGCAATGGGTGAGCTGCTCGTCCATGTTCTCTTTGATCATATGCATGGGCACATGGCCGGGGCCTTCAATCATCACCTGCACATCGTATTCCCATGCCACCTTGGTAAGCTCGCCTAGAGTACGTAGCTCACTGAATTGCGCTTCGTCGTTCGCGTCAGCCACTGAGCCGGGACGTAATCCATCGCCTAGCGACAGCGATACATCATACGCGGCACAAATCTCGCAGATTTCACGAAAATGGGTATAGAGGAAGCTTTCTTGATGATGCGCCAAGCACCATTTGGCGATAATCGACCCACCACGCGAGACAATCCCAGTCACGCGATTGGCGGTCATGGGCACATAGTGCAAACGCACCCCAGCGTGAATGGTAAAGTAATCGACCCCTTGCTCGGCTTGCTCTATCAAGGTATCGCGCATCACTTCCCAAGTCAGGTCTTCGGCAATGCCATTCACTTTCTCAAGCGCCTGATACATAGGCACAGTGCCAATCGGGACTGGGCTATTACGTAAAATCCACTCGCGGGTTTCGTGGATATTGCGTCCGGTCGATAAATCCATCACCGTATCCGCGCCCCAACGGGTCGCCCACACCAACTTTTCGGTTTCTTCTTCAATGGAAGAGCTCACCGCCGAGTTACCAATATTGGCATTCACTTTCACGAGAAAGTTACGCCCAATGATCATTGGCTCCGCTTCTGGGTGGTTAATGTTGGCAGGAATAATCGCACGCCCTTCAGCAACTTCTTGGCGCACAAATTCGGGAGTGATGTTTGATGGCAAGTGAGCACCAAAGCTTTCCCCTGGGTGCTGGCGATTGAGCTGCTCTTCACGATACTGCTGGCGACCCATATTTTCTCGAATAGCGATAAATTCCATCTCTGGGGTGATAATGCCTTGGCGTGCGTAGTGAAGTTGAGTCACACATTGGTTAGGTTTCGCCCGACGGATAGACGGTAAGGCACTAAAGCGAAGATCATCCAAGGTTTCATCACTAAGGCGAGTCTGCGCATAGTCTGAGCTCACTGCATCAAGAAACTCTGTATCGGCACGCTCATCAATCCAGGCTTTGCGCACTGGGGCTAAGCCTTGGTAAATATCGATAGCACTCTGTGGGTCGGTATAAGGCCCTGATGTGTCATAAACCCGAATGGATTCATTTGCCTCGTACTGCGGATTATCTTTACTCCCGCCCACAAAAGTCGGAGAAAGGTGGATTTCGCGCATGCCTACGCGAATATCGGGTCGCGATCCCTCGACATAGACTTTTTCCGAGTTAGGGTAGGTTTGCGCAGAGAGGGAATCGATAAAAGATTTGGCCTCAAGACGGGCCTGTTTACGGGTCGACATAGCATTACTCCGGTGTTCATTATGGGAATTAATGCTTGCCGGAAAACGCTGAATTGAGATGTGAGCAAACTGGCAGACGCGTACGGTCTGTGATCTGATGCATCTCTTGTTCCCTTCGCTGGTCCTAACCAGATCAGGTTCAACGGATCCCACTTCACGTGGTCTCAGCCAATTGGCACTCCGACAAGTTCAACGCCAGTATAAGAAATCACCGCCGCAACAACAAGCGACGTAATGGCATGTTTTTACCTACCCAGTAATGCGTCCTAGCAACCAAGCCCCCATCGCGGCCGCTCCTAAGCATAACGCAAGGTTGAGACCCACGTTTAACAAGGCTTTCACCGTCTCACCATGTTGAAAAAGAAGCAAGGTATCCACTGAAAAGGTCGAGAAGGTGGTGAACGCGCCCAAAAAGCCAATCGCAATCAGTTGACGCCAAGGCACTGGGGCAATCAGCTCTTGGCTCATCGCCGCTAAAAAGACACCCATCGCTAATGAGCCCAGCACATTAACCATGAGGGTGCCGTAAGGAAATCCTCGACCAAACACCGCGACGCTCCACTCTGAAACTAAAAAACGCGAAGACGCCCCTAATGCGCCACCAAGTCCTACCCACAATATGCTTACCACTGGGTGCCCCTTTCGATTGGTAAAAAGTCATCATACCGCGACATGTGAACAAGAAACAGGAGGAAGAAAAAGGGAAGAGGGTTAGGAGTGCTAGAAGCTTAATGATTCACATACAAAAAAAGCACCGACGATGTCGATGCTTTGGTATTTGGCAGGGGTAGAGGGATTCGACCGGGCTGGCGACCCAGCCCCCAACACGCCTTTTTTGTCGTTTGCATGTTCTCAGCTATCTCTTATCGGATTACGAGAAGCTTGATGATTCACATACAAAAAAGCACCGACGATGTCGATGCTTTGATGTTTGGCAGGGGTAGAGGGATTCGACCGGGCTGGCGACCCAGCCCCCAACACGCTTTTTTGTCGTTTGTATGTTCACTTCACATACAAAAANGACGATGTCGATGCTTTGGTATTTGGCAGGGGTAGAGGGATTCGACCGGGCTGGCGACCGGCAGGGGTAGAGGGATTCGACCGGGCTGGCGACCCAGCCCCCAACACGCCTTTTTTGTCGTTTGCATGTTCTCAGCTATCTCTTATCGGATTACGAGAAGCTTGATGATTCACATACAAAAAAGCACCGACGATGTCGATGCTTTGATGTTTGGCAGGGGTAGAGGGATTCGACCGGGCTGGCGACCCAGCCCCCAACACGCTTTTTTGTCGTTTGTATGTTCACACCTACCCTTAATCGGGTTACGAGAAGCTTGATGATTCACATACAAAAAAAGCACCGACGATGTCGATGCTTTGGTATTTGGCAGGGGTAGAGGGATTCGACCGGGCTGGCGACCCAGCCCCCAACACGCCTTTTTTGTCGTTTGCATGTTCTCAGCTATCTCTTATCGGATTACGAGAAGCTTGATGATTCAC
>NZ_MUFO01000027.1:0-64523 GCF_001995345.1 Salinivibrio sp. IB872
CTGCGCATTTAACTTTTCAATGCTGACGGTGGCTTGGCCAACCTGCTGTGCAATCAATACTGATGTCTTGAGCGCTTCTTGCAAATAGTTAAGCCCCTCTTGGCAGACCTGTGCCGTTTGCTCAGACGTACTGCTAGCAATTTCCGATGCTTCCTTAATGGTGCACTGAATCTCTTGCTCTCGCTCAATGCGTTGAGTGACATCGCGCGCAAACTGAATCACATTGATGATATTTCCTTGACCGTCTCGTATCGGGTTATAGCTTCCTTCGACCCAAATAATGTCACCGGTTTTCGAGAGCACGCGATATAGTCCGGATTGAAACTGTCCCCGGGCAAGTTGAGGCCAAAACTGTGGGTTTTCCTTATTAAAGGTACTTTCGCACAACACACTGTGAGGCTTACCCTGCAATTGGTCAGCCTGATACCCCACTAGCGAGAGAAAATTGCGATTAGCCGTTTTTATCGTTCCATCAATATCGTACTCCACCACCCCTTGTGAGCGATCGAGTGCTTGCATGATTGAACCCGTTTTATCGGCTTCCTGCTTTCGTTGCGTCACATCCGCCGCGATCTTGATGGCACTGATCACCTTTCCTTGTTCATCTCGCACAGGAAAATAATTGGCTTCYAGCCATAACGTGTTCCCCTGCGCATCAATGCGCTCAAAGATGCCGGAGAAGTTCTCGCCTTGCTGAACTTTCTGCCACAACAATCCGTAGTCTGGGTGGTTGGCAACATGAGGCGGACAGAACATTCGGTGATGCTGTCCCTGAATTTGATCCAAGCGATAACCCACTGCACCGAGAAAGTTCTCGTTAGCCCGAATAATTGTGCCATCTGGTTCAAACTCGATGACAGCATTACCGTCCCATATCGCATTGTACTTTTGCTGTAATACCGTGATTTCGCTCTCTGTCAGACTCTTACTTTTATTCCATCGCAACATAGTCGCCTTCTCTCTTAGCAAACTGGCTAACCAGAAAATGAGCGCTGTTCTACATCACTTGGCACAACCGCCCACACAAACAAATTTAGTCTAGCAAAGCTTTCACGTCTGACCTTATTTGTATTCATTTGTGTACATAGAACGACGATACATCTCCACAACCGCTTTCTACTCCTGCTTTTGTCTSAAAAAGTGATAGGATGACGAGCAAACATGACTGTCACTCGAAAACGTATAAAAGATAAAACGCTGTCCGCGAGTGACTGCGGATGAGAAAAGGCAATTTTTCAAATGGTTAACAATAAGATTCAATGGTTTCCGGGCCATATGCACAAGGCGCGGAAAGAAATCGAAGAAGTCGTTCCTAAGATCGATGTGATCATCGAAGTACTCGACGCACGCATTCCCTTTAGTAGCGAGAACCCGCTGATCCGCACACTGCGTGGCGATAAGCCTGTTATCAAAGTACTGAACAAACGCGATCTTGCTGATCCTGCCATGACAGATATCTGGATGACACACCTAGAGCAAGAGCAAGGCGTTTCTGCTATGGCCATCACCACGCAGCAACAAAGTGAAGTCAATCGAATCATGGAGCGGTGTCGCGCGCTTGCTCCTCATCGCGAAGCCATGGGCAAAAATATTCGCTCGATGATCATGGGGATCCCTAATGTGGGGAAATCAACCATCATCAACAGCCTTGCCGGTCGAGTAATTGCTAAAACAGGTAACCAGCCCGCTGTAACGCGCCAGCAGCAGCGAATTAACTTGCAAAATGGCGTAGTGCTTTCGGATACACCGGGAATTCTATGGCCAAAAGTAGAGAATCCACATAGCGGTTTTCGCCTCGCGGCAACCGGCGCCGTTAAAGACACGGCGATGGACTACGACGAAGTGGCGTTTTACACCGTCGAGTACCTAGCCAGCGCCTATCCAGAGCGTCTGCAAGAGCGCTATCAGCTGGACGACTTACCCGAAACTGAAATCGAGTTGATGGAAGCGATTGGGGCGAAACGCGGTTGTTTGCGTGCTGGCGGGCGGGTCGATATTCATAAAGCGTCAGAAATCCTGCTTCACGACCTCCGTGCCGGCGCGCTGGGTGGCATCACCCTAGAAGCGCCCGATATGATTGAAACTGAATTAGTGCAAGTGGAAGAGGAAACCGCACGCCGCGAGGCAGAAAAAGCGGCGAACAAAGAAGCACGGCGTAAGCGCTATTTAAAGAATAAACGCTAAGTACTATCCCGCATCTACCTTGTTAGATGCCGGATAATCCGCACACAATAAGGCCCGATTGCATCGGGCCTTTTTAACGACACATTCCTTTAAACGTGTCACGATAAGATTTGTTTGATATCGGAAGAAATATCACTGATCAATTGCCGAGCGCTCTCATCTCTTTGTTGTACCAAACTGATAAACAGTAAATCTGTGATCACATTTTGAGCCGTGCGGGACGCAATAGACGAACTGCGATGTTTGGTTTCGTCGGCAATGGTATCGAACGTAATGTCTGCGATGTGTCTGATACGACTTCGGCCGGGTCCTAATAAGGCGATCACCTTGGCACCTTGTTCTTTAGCCGCCTCCGTGGCGACTAAAATCTCTTTTCGTTCCCCCGAAAATGAAATGACAATTTGCACGTCATCCACCCCCAATGTGCGCGCGACGGCAATTTGTACATGACTGTCTTGTTCACACAGCGCCGTGATCCCTAGTTTCAATAATTTAAAACTCAGATCTTTCGCAGTCAGCGCCGAACTGCCAATCCCCACCACTTGTACCCGACGAGCTCCATTTAGCCAGGCTACCGCTTGATGACAGGCTTCATAAGAAAGGGCATTGGTGGTTTGAAACATGGCCTCCGTTTTCGCTTTCACTAATTTTTGGGAAATCACCGTCATGGGATCATCAGCCAAAATATCACTGTGCATTGGTGTCGATTGCATCACTTGCTTACGGCCAATCTCTTCATTCAGCGCCAACTTGAACTCACTGTATCCTTTGTAACCCATTTTTTGGCTGAATTTCACAATGCTCGATTGACTCACCCCCACCTGCTTAGCCAGCGCTTGGCTCGTTAGCTGCGCCGCTTTCTCTGGATACGCGATAACCCAATCGCCAATCAGGCACCCCTGCTGCGACAATTGTGTCCGCCGAGCTAAAATTTTATTGATAATTGACATAACTCCTCAACGCCATAAATAAATTATTCCAATATTGGAATTACATCGAATATCCCTAAATTGCTGAAAAAGCATCATTCACCCGCAAATTAAGCGCTATTCACCCCAAATATTATCGACATTATTCCAGAATAACCGTGTATAAAGAATAACCATAACAGTGATTTTGATCACTATATTGGAATATTTTATTCCATAGAATCGCCGTCAAATAACAGCTGATGTGAGAACAAGGCATGACAATTGATTTAAGCGGATTGGTCACAGAAAGCCGCAACCCGGCCAGTGCAGAGATAGACACACTTTCAACGGTCGAAATGCTACAAGTGATCAACGATGAAGACCAAAAAGTGGCGCTTGCGGTGAAAGCCGTCTTGCCACAAATTGCGCAAGTGGTGGATGCAATTACGCATGCATTTGCCCACGGCGGACGCTTAATCTACATGGGTGCGGGAACATCTGGCCGCTTGGGTATCTTGGATGCCAGCGAATGTCCTCCCACCTATGGCACATATCCGGATCAAGTCATTGGACTTATCGCGGGTGGCCATCAAGCCATTTTAAAGGCGGTAGAAAACGCGGAAGATAACGAGCAACTTGGCCAAGACGATTTACGCTCACTCAACCTAACCGATAAAGATGTGGTTGTCGGCATTGCGGCGAGCGGTCGTACACCCTATGTACTCGGCGGATTAGCCTATGCGAAAACCATTGGCGCCATGACAGCATCGATTGCTTGTAATCCTCATTGCCAAATGGCTGAGGCGGCAGATGTTGCCATTCTGCCCATCGTGGGGCCTGAAGTCGTCACCGGCTCTTCGCGCATGAAAGCCGGTACCGCGCAAAAGCTCGTCCTCAATATGCTGACATCTGGAGCAATGATCCGCAGCGGTAAAGTGTTTGGTAACCTGATGGTTGATGTTGAAGCCACTAACGCCAAACTGATCCAACGCCAAATCAATATTGTGGTGGAAGCCACCGGTGCCTCAAAAGCGGTAGCTGAACAGGCCCTCTGCGCATGCGATCGTCATTGCAAAACCGCCATCTTGATGATTTTGGCCGACTTAGATGCCGAGCAAGCAAAAACTCGCCTCACCGAGCACAACGGTTTTATTCGTGCAGCCCTCCATCGTGATTAACTATTTTTAGCTCCAGAGGATCGCCCCCATGGCCAAAATCACTGCAAATACCGTCGCGCAACTGCTGTCCGCCGTTGGAGGGAGCAGCAATATCAGTCGATGTGGTAACTGTATGACAAGACTGCGGTTATCCCTTGCCAATAACATATAGCTGCATTTTCCCGGGCATACTGGTCTTTGTTGCTGGACTGCTTATCGCTTATGTAGTTGGCTTTCTCGCGACATACTTCTTTGGCTGTAAAGATGTCGATTTAAGCTAGTTCATCATCCCCCATCCACATGAACCAGCTTACGCCCTTGTCTTCCTCAAGGGCGCACCTTTTTCTACGTCCGCGTGCGCGTTTTATACTGACAAAAAAAGAGGGCCTAGCAATATGCGCTAAAAGCCCTCTTCCGTTATACAACCCGCGCTAAACTAAGAACGCGTTACGTCCACCAGCGCATCGGCCAGTGTATCAATATGGCGCTCCGCTAAGCCGGCAATATTGATGCGGCTATCTCCAACCGCATACACGCCATGCTTATCACGCAGTTGATTGACTTGCTCTGTGCTCAATCCCAACACAGAGAACATCCCACGGTGCTGTTGAATAAAGTCAAAGTAGCCATCACCGGTTCGATCACGTAAAGCTGCCGTCAGGCCTTCACGCAGGCGGTTAATGCGCGTGTTCATCGCTTCGATTTCTTCGCGCCACTGCTTCGTGAGGGCGTCGTCGGTGAGAATGGTTTCGACGATCGCCGCCCCATGATCCGGTGGCATGGTGTAGGTGCTGCGCGCCAGTTGCAAAATACGCCCTTTGGCATTTTGCGCTTCCTTGGCTGATTTACCCACCACAATGGCAGCACCGGTACGCTCACGATAGAGGCCAAAGCTTTTCGAGCAAGAGGTGGCAATCAGCATCTCTTCAACGTTATCGGCTAAAACACGTAAGCCACGCGCATCTTCATCTACGCCATCCCCAAACCCTTGATACGCAATATCCACAAACGGGGTAAAGCCATTACGATTAGCCAACTCAGTGATGGCTTCCCACTCTTTCAGGCTAATGTCCGCTCCCGTTGGGTTATGGCAACACCCATGCAACAACACCACGTCGTCAGCTCCGGCTTGCGACAGTGCATTCAGCATGGCATCGGTATCCACCATTTTGGTGTCTCGATTGAAATACGGGTAGAACTTGACTGTTAGGCCTGCCGCTTCCATGACAGGTTTGTGGTTCACATAGCTTGGGTCAGTCAGCCATACCGTGGTCACTGGCTTGGCGAGATGCATCAGGTCAGCCAGCATCCGCAACGCACCGCTCGCACCCGGGGTTTGTACCGCGGCACAGCGATGGTAAGCATCCGTTCCCTTCAGCAATAGATCAACCATGGCTTGGTTGAAGTTTTCATTGCCGGCAAGACCAACATAGGCTTTGGTTTGCTGGCTTTGCGCCAATGCTTGCTGCGCGGTTTTAACCGCTTGCATAATCGGTGTTTGCCCGTGACTGTCACGATATACACCAATGCCCAAATCCATTTTGTGCTCACGAGGATCGTCACGAAATGCCAATGACAAAGAGAGGATCGGATCCTGCTGGGCAGGCGAGAGCAAATCTAACATAGTATTACGTCCTTTTAGGCTTGGATGCTCAAGATACGTAATACCCTACCCCATGCGGGAAAATTGGCAACCTCTCAGCGCTGATTCTCTTGCCACTGCTGGGCTCGCTCGGACAAAAAGTGTACGCATTGGTTGTCACTCCCTCGCCAGACTAAGTTAGGATCGGCGCGAGATTGTATAAACTTCCCATCAATCAGCACATCAACGTAAGCCAATATTGCTTGTTGTTCCGGCGAGAGCTCCGCCAAGGTATAGCCACTCCATAGCCAAACATCCTTGTCTGGTGCATGCTTAGTCACTTTTTGTAACAATAATTTTACACCAGCGAGATTCGCAGGATGCAGGGGATCACCACCACTCAGTGATAAACCACGCCTTGGAACACGGGTATCCGTGAGATCGTGCATGATTTGCTCACACATTAAGTCCGTGAATGGATGGCCGCTAGTAAGCGACCATGTTGACTTATTGTAACAGCCACGACACTGATGCTCACAACCCGAGACGAACAATGTGCACCGTGTGCCGGGACCATTCACGACATCGACAGGAATGTATTTGTGGTAGTTCACGCCCCTCTCCTACATATGTTTGACGCGACGAATCACTTCTTGCTGTTTACCCGGATTAAATGGCCGCGTATCAGGACTGCCCAAGTAACCACAGACACGGCGCGTGACCGATACTTTGGCGGGATCATGGTTGCCGCATGCAGGGCAGGTAAAGCCTTTACTGGTGCAATCAAATTCCCCTGTAAATCCGCACTCGTAGCACTCATCAATAGGCGTATTGGTCCCATAGTAAGGCACACGTGTGTAGCTATAGTCCCACACATTCTCGAGCGCTTCGATGTTGTGCTGCATGTTGGGGTACTCGCCGTAACAAATAAATCCGCCGTTTGCCAAGCGTGGATAATCCATTTCAAAATCAATCTTGTCGTAGGGCGTCACCTGCTTTTCCACGTCCAAGTGGAAACTGTTGGTGTAATAGCCTTTATCTGTGACCCCTTCAATCATCCCAAAGGCTTTAGTATCGAGTTGGCAAAAACGACTGCACAAGTTTTCACTCGGTGTGCTGTACAGACTAAAGCCGTAACCCGTTTCCTCTTTCCAGCGCTCCGTCGCATCATGTAAATACGCGACTATTGCCTTGGCTTTTTTCTGTTTAATCACGCTGTCGTAAAGATGAGGCTCACTGCCGTATAGAGCATTGATGGTCTCATGTAGTCCGATATACCCTAAGGAGATAGATGCGCGACCATTTTTAAAAATCTCGCTCACGTCATCATCCGCATTAAGACGCACGCCACAGGCCCCTTCCATGTACAAAATCGGCGCAACACGGGCCTTCACCCCTTTGAAACGTGCGATACGGGTATCCAAGGCTTGGCGGGCAATATTAAGCGTCGCATCTAGGCGCGCAAAGAATGTCTCTTCGTCGCCTTCAGCCTCAATTGCCAATCGGGGTAAATTAACACTGACCACCCCCAAATTATTGCGTCCTTCGTGGACCCACTCACCATTTTCTTGATAAGCGCTTAAAAAGCTGCGGCATCCCATGGGTGTTTTAAAAGAACCGGTTACCTGAACGACTTGCTCATAGTTGAGAATATCGGGATACATGCGTTTGGACGCACACTCCAACGCAAGCTGTTTGATGTCGTAATTCGGATCTGAAGGATGACGGTTGAGCCCTTCGCGAATACAAAACACAAGTTTAGGAAAAACCGCCGTTTTGCGATTTTCGCCCAAGCCCGCAATACGATTGGCAAGGATGGCTCGTTGCACCGCACGGGCGGCCCAGCTTTGTCCGAGTCCGAAGCCAAAGGTCACAAATGGCGTCTGCCCATTGGCGGTATGCAAGGTGTTCACTTCATACTCCAGCGACTGAAACGCATCGAAGCACTCTTTCTCGGTACGTGCCATGGCGTATTCATCCGCCTTGGAAATAGACCAAGTTTGCGCCACTTTTAGGTGTTTGTGATAGCTGGCTTCGACATAGGGTGCCAACACTTCATCGATACGATTGATCGTGGTACCACCATAAATATGACTGGCCACTTGCGCGATAATTTGTGCCGTTACCGCTGTTGCAGTCGAGATGGACTTTGGCGGCGCAATTTCCGCATTGCCCATCTTAAAGCCTTTTTGCAGCATGCCTGCCAAGTCAATCAACATACAGTTAAACATCGGGAAAAAAGGCGCATAATCGAGATCGTGATAATGGATTTCTCCCGATTCATGCGCGCGTACCACCGCACTGGGTAGCATATGTTGTTTGGCATAGTGCTTGGCGACAATACCGGCCAGCAGATCCCGCTGAGTTGGGATCACTTTGCTATCTTTATTGGCATTTTCGTGCAACAGCTCGGTGTTCGTTTGTCCTACCAAGCCTTGCACTTCGTGATTCAATCGGCCACGGCGTTCACGGGCAATATCGCGATCGTGACGATACTCAATGTAGGCACGTGCAACCGCTTTATGCGGCCCAGACATCAGCGCATCTTCCACGGCATATTGAATGTGGTCGATATCCACTTCTTTCTCGCCAGCGAACTGGGTTGCGATCTTATCGGCCAATGATCGAATCGCCTGATCCGATAACGAACACGAACGCGTCCCCTGCGCACGCTGTGCCGATTCTCGCGCACAAGTTACCGCTTGAACAATCCGGTCTGCATCAAATGAGACGCGTGTTCCGTCGCGCTTTATTACCGCTGGCATATGCCCTCCATCACCATATATTGAATTTAAACCTAGCAAACAACACAAGATGTGGCATTTAATAGCAAGTGGGGTCGCCATTGTGTTGATACAGATCATCGAAGTTTCGAATAGAGAAATTCGGAGGAATAAACGCGTACAAGGTCATCAATGTTGTGATGAATTGTTGTGACTTTTGTTAGTTAAAATCAAACCTTGTCCGCATTTTGTGGGTTCGATCAAATGTGACTTACAGGCTTCAAGTAAGATCACAGTTATGAAGTCATAATTGAGGTTTACGCCACTGTGATCCGGCGGTTTGGAATCGTAGTGATGCTTTGGGCGGTAACGTGCCCTAGCTTTGCGCTGACGATAGCAACATGGAACTTTGAATGGTTAACCCTAAAAGGCGATCAACGCGCTGGAGATCGTGGTGACGAAGACTACCATCAACTCGCCTCGGTTTTTGAACAGCTCTCGCCGGACGTGCTCGCGTTTCAAGAAGTTGATAGCCCGGCAGCACTCGCTCGCGTGGTTCCCAGCGATCAATACACCTATTACTTTTCTGACCGCTACCCCGCGTTGCGCGATAAACCCAATAGTCAGCAACTAACTGGCATTGCGGTTCGCAATGGATGGACCGTTTCGGATCCAAAAGATCTTCGCGCGATCGCGTTACCCAGCTTTTTTGGTGTCCCAGCGCTACGCTACGCCACCTACGTGATTATTACGCCCCCTGACCAAGCGCCGTTTCATATGCTGTCTGTCCATCTGAAATCAGGTTGTTTTCATCAATCACAAGGCACCCGAAGCTGCGATAAACTTAACAAGCAGATGCGCGTTCTAGCCGATTGGGTGAGTGATCGTCATCATGCGGGCGAACACGTCGTTGTCGCGGGCGATTTTAATCGCTACATTGGTGAACGTGATGACGCTGTTTGGCGAGACTTTCAGGCGCGTCTGGTTGAAAAGTCCCCCACACCGCCCCATTTAATAAATGTCACCGCGTCTGTCCGAGCGCGCTGTAAGGCAAGACGATACAACCATCGAACCCAATCGTGGAATCAAGTCATGTATAGCCGCTTGGTGGATCACATCTTAGTCAGTGAACCTTTGGTCAAGCAGTGGCAATACAGCTACCAGCATCACTTTGATTACCATACCGTGATGCGTTACCGTTTAAGTGACCATTGTCCCGTTGTGGCGCAGTTCACTCCGCCAGCAACGTCGCAACGCTAACCCAAAGCACATCATTGCTGTGGTTAACTTGTCACAATACTGACATCGAGCCGCCATAGACTGAATACACTGATGGCAATCAACCATCTAAATCGTTTAATGTGGTCAGTTAGTAAAAAGACGCAGCCTGTCATCTGGCACCCTGAGTCAGCTAACTGCCATGTGCAAACTAAAAGGGGAAACCGCTAAGCCTTGAAAACAGGCGCAGCACAAGGAGAACCATCATGGATACATTACAACAGCACGTGATCCCAACCGATGACGATCTGCTTGCAGACCATCTCGGCAATGCTACCGGCTTCGAGGAAGACGACGTATTTAGCGATGATGTAGAAGACGCATCCCGCTAACGGATATCATTGCGTCACTCGTCAGCAGTGACGTACGAATCTTTCAGTTTTAACGCAGCGCTGACAACGTTCCCGCCGCCATTTTGCTAGGTTGTCAGCAAATCCACCGACTTAACGATGCGTCATGAAAAAAATCCTCTCGATGTCCATGCTTTTTGCTTCACTGCTTTCTTTCAATGCATTTGCTGCGCCGGAATTGATTGCCAAATCCACCCTCGATTTTGGGGATTTTGAGAAGACCGCCAATATCGAGATCCAAGGAAACATTCAAGAAGATGTGCTGCGTTTAGCAGAGCGTGGCGTTCAAGATCAAGACGCAGACTATTTCGTGATTGAACACATTAACGAAGACACACAAGAAGAAGTGTTAGTCGTCTCGGTGAGCCTGTACCGTGAAAATGCCACCGACAACCAACAAATGGTTGAAGACCGCCTCGGCTAGCAGATTATCCAAACACAGGCGAGTAGCTGCTGGCCTGTGTTTTCCCACCTGACGTCCGTGCACGCCATTTGCTACACTTGCCGCTCTTAATAAAACTAAAACGAGCAATGTCGTGATTGGAACCTTAGATAAAATGCGCACAGAAGCCGGCGCAGAGGTACAGTACTTTCTGCGTGTCGGTGACGAAGAGCTGCATCTCAACCCTCTCCTTGGACAAACCCTAACCCTGACCCACACTGGCAATATCTTTTGCGATGCGTGTGGACGAAAAACAAAAAAGAGTTACTCGCAAGGCCATTGTTATCCGTGCATGAAAAAGCTCGCCCGCTGCGACATGTGTATTATGAAACCTGAAACCTGCCACTATGCACAAGGGACGTGTCGCGAGCCAGAATGGGGAGAGCAGTTCTGCATGACAGACCACATCGTCTATCTGGCCAACACGTCTGGGTTAAAAGTCGGGATTACTCGCGCTAACCAAATGCCAACCCGCTGGCACGATCAAGGCGCCACACAGGCTCTTCCGCTGTTTCGGGTAAAAACACGCCATATTTCTGGGCTGGTTGAAGTCGCCATTGCACAACATGTCGCGGATAAAACCAATTGGCGCGCGATCTTAAAAGGCGACAATGGTCAGCTCGATCTCCACGCCGAAGCGGCGCGACTTACTCAAGCGATTGAATCGGAGCTCACGGATATTCGTCTACAGTTCGGTAGCGATGCGGTTCAGCCCGCCGAGCTGGATGCCCTGAGCTTTAGTTACCCTGTCACTAAGCACCCTACCAAGATCAGTTCGCATAACTTTGATAAACACCCTGAAGTCAGTGGTGTGTTACAAGGGATCAAAGGTCAGTATCTGATCTTTGATACAGGCGTGATCAATGTGCGCAAGTTTACCAGCTACGAGATCAGCGCGTCGCACAGTTAATCACGCGTCCAATCCGCGACACTGTGCAAGTGATGATTAACGCTTGCACAGTGTGCCTTTCTCACGACCTCCAGAGGAAGATGCCGTTCATTTCAGTCAGATTATTGCGGTTGAATACCGGTAATATCTGAGATCAACGCAATATGTTGGGCACTTAACGGCAGTGACCAACGAACATCGCCAGCATCAGCCACCAACACATTGGCATCCGCAATCATCTGTAACGAATCGGATTGAACCTGCATACTCAATTTCATTGCGGGCAATTTGATCACCACTTCATGCGCGGTCACGATTAGCTTACCGTGTTCGATATCAACCACCATCTCCCTCAGTCCTCCAACGATTTATCGGCGCGCTTATCGGTGAGTACCGCCATCGTAAGTCGGCTTACACACACGTCTCGACCTCGTTCATCGTGAATAGTGATATTCCACACCTGAGTGGTTGCCCCAAGATGCACAGGACTTGCCACGCCAGTCACTGTCCCTTCTCGCATCGCACGCAAGTGATTGGCATTGATATCTAACCCAACACAATACTTACCTTCGGGCACACACATGTTTGCCGCCAACGACCCCAGCGTTTCTGCGAGCACCACAGACGCGCCACCATGCAACATGCCTAAAGGTTGATGGGTATGGGGAGCCACAGGCATGGTCCCAGTGAGGCTCGATTCATCAAATGCCGTATACTCTATGCCCAAGTGAGCAACCAGGGTATTGCTCGAAGAAGCGTTCAAAGCCTCCAATGACATCGCTTTTTTCCAAATGCTCACACTTTGCCTCTATTTTTCATCGTCGCTGTGGATGTTTGTCATACTGTTGGGTGGGGATCAAGCTACATGTCATGACAGCCCGATATTGAAAACGGCGCCCAGTCGATTACTATACGTTAGTTTTTTCAGCAGCTTGCCATCATCAACGAGTATAACCATAAAGGGAGCCCTCATGCTACGCATCGCAAAAACCGTGTTCTTGTCAGCAAGCCTCACGATATTGCTCTCAGCATGCGCACACTCTCCCACCGGGCGCAATCAACTATTACTGTTTTCCGGTGACCAAATGGCCAATCTTGGTCAACGCTCTTTCGAAGAGATGAAACAGTCTCAGCCGATTAGTTCCGACCAAGCCATGAATGCCTATGTACAATGTGTCACCGATGCTATTTTGGCCGTCGTGCCCCCACAGGCAGATTTCTCCGAATGGGAAGTAGTGGTGTTTGACAGCGAGCAGGTCAATGCCTTTGCGTTACCGGGAGGGAAAGTAGGCGTTTATAAGGGTTTACTCAACGTGGCAGACACCCCGGATCAACTCGCGGCAGTCATCGGGCATGAAATCGGACATGTGCTAGCCGATCACAGCAACGAACGCCTATCTCGCTCTCAACTCGCCACGCTGGGGCTCACCATCACAGGTATGTCAATGTCTGACAGCCCATACGCTGCGATGGCAATGGCCGGTTTAGGGCTTGGCGTGCAAGTGGGGATTTTACTGCCCTACAATCGCGCGCAGGAGTCTGAATCTGACAAAATTGGCCTACAGCTCATGCATCAAGCTGGCTTTGATCCGAGTGCGAGTGTCGCCTTATGGCAAAACATGGCCGCGGCCTCAAAAGGAGCGCCGCCAGAGCTGCTTTCGACCCACCCATCGCCTGACACACGGATTCAAGCGCTAGAAAAAGGCGTGAAGGCGCTTCCTCGGGTGCCTCACCGTTTAACGCCGCACTGTGAAAAGCCTAGTTAGCCTTATCAATTTAAACAGCTGATTAACATCGTGAAGAGCATCACACACTGCTCCGAATCACGCTGACGCAAAGGATCTCAGCCGCGTTAGGCTACAGGCATCACACAATAAATTAACTTATATGTTACGCTTAAGTTTTAGGCCATACGCAGCGAACACCACTTGTGATGAAGCAGTTGTTGATGTTTCTGTTAAGCGTCTTGCTTGTGCCGGTAGCCTTTGCCACGTCACAGAGTCAAGTCGACCTATTCGATCAGATGTTTGAAAAGAATACGCTGGTAATGATGTTGATCGTGCCAGACAGTGGTGAAATTGTGGCCGCCAACCCCGCCGCGAGTCGATTTTATGGCTACTCTATTGATGAATTGACTCAAATGAGCATCAATGATATCAACGGTTTATCGCCAGATGCGGTTGCTGAAGAGCGCAAACTCGCCAAACTTGAAAACCGAAATTATTTTGTTTTTCGTCATCGCACGGCCGACGGCTCGTCCCGCACCGTAGAAGTCTCATCGGTGCCTGTCGACTATCAGGGTTCGACATTACTTTTCTCAATTATTACTGATATTAGCGATCTTCGCGCCACGCAAGAGTCCCTTTGGCACTATCAAAACCGGCTCGAACAAATGGTCGCGACACAAACCGAGCAAATCGAAAAGCAAAAGGATCACCAACTCGTCATTACGTCACTGATCATCTTTCTTTTGGGTGCAGGGCTCGCGGTCATGTGGTTAGTGCTAAGCAAATCCAGACGGACGGAATACGAGCTAAAACTCGAACGGCGACGTCTCGATGAAATTATTCGCGGCACTCATGTGGGTACGTGGGAATGGCATATTCCCTCTGGGGAGCTGGTGATCAATGAACGCTGGGCCGAAATCTTGGGTTACCAGAAAGAGGAGATTACCCCAGCCTCTTTTGAAACCTGGAAAAAGCTCTGTCATAGCGACGATTTCAATCGCGCATCGAAAGAGATAGAAGCCGCGTTCAGTGACAACAATCCCTTTTATGAGTGTGAATTCCGCATGTTGCATAAAGATGGATTCTGGGTATGGGTATTGGCGAAGGGCAAGATTATGGAGTGGGACCGGAACCACCAACCGCTGCGGATGGCCGGTACCCATCAAGACATCAATGAGACCAAACGCTTATATCTTCAATTCGAGCATATGGCCCATACGGACACCTTAACCGGTGCTTTAAATCGTGTTGCGTTTAAACAACGTGCCGATGTCGTCATGGCTCAAGCACGTCAGCAAAGCGCTCACTTTGCGCTTTTGTTTATCGACCTTGATGGCTTTAAGAAAATAAACGATACCTATGGCCATGATGCGGGAGACTGTGTACTCATTGAAACGACCAAACGAATGGGCCATAGCATCCGTAATTCCGACACGCTAGCACGACTCGGCGGGGATGAATTTGCGGTGATTCTCGAGTACACCAGTCAGCCAGACGATGCTGCGCGCGTAGCAAGCAAAATTATTGCCAGCCTAGATAAACCTTTTGACGTGGGAGACGGACAACAGGCGCGACTCTCTGCCAGTATTGGCATTGCTTGCTACCCTGAACATGGCGAATCCGTCGAACAACTACTCAATTGCTCTGACGCCGCGATGTATTACGCCAAAAAGTCGCTATCTGGCTGCACCTACGCTTTTTGCGAGCCGGAACATCTATCATCGTCACCCCGCGACGATCAAAACTAAGCAAGGTTATGACGATGCAGTTCGAGTCGGTGCAGTGGCTCGGGGCGTTTGGCTTGCTAACGCTTCATTGGTCACATCTTGAATCGAAATAAACATATGATTCACCTCGCCGCGAGTATTGGCCATAGGGTGCATGGTGACGTTTTGATACATAAAGGGAAGCTGACCGGTAATAGGACGCACGTGACGGCAACGAAACAAGTAAGGGCGCTGCTGCCAGACAATAAAGCTGCGGCAGCGCAACTCAAACACCGGCTGTGATTTGGCGCGAAACCAAGGCTCGTTGATTTCCGGAAATACCTCGAATAAGGTGCGATTTTGCACATCTTTGGCGTGTTTGCCGCTGTGGTGAACCATAAAGCCGTTCCACATCTGAATTTGGAAATCTTTGTCTAACACAATCAATCCCATATCGATGTGTTGCACCATATCGAGCATCCAATGGAATTGATCAAAATCTTCTGTCATGCCTTACTCCTCATCCATCAGATAAGCCAACTTCGCATCCAATAAAGGTAGCGATTCATCCAGTAATAACAGCAATAGATCGCACTTAATCTCGGTGCCATCAATCTGGTAGCTCACTTCAATGGTCACCGTGCGTTTCCAAGAGCCTTTCATCGCGGCTATCAAATAGTCCGCTTCGACATGTTGTCCCATTAATGCCGGATAGCTTTGCGAAAACTCGAGCGCAGCTTGCTCACCGAGCCCTCGCAAAAAGGCACTAATCAAGATATTGCTGATGTCGACCAACAGCTCGAGTTCATTATCGAGCGAGCCATCATCGGGATAATCCAACAAGTCAATCATGTCACTGATACTGGAATCGCTGATCAGCATTAATGCTTCACCGGCAATTCCTTCGCCACTAAAACCTTGGCATACGCCGTTCATGGTATCTGACTGTGCTAAGTGGCGGATGGTCATAGTCAATTCCGTGACCTCAAACACGTTAACCTGCGGCAGAGGCATGTGAACAAAGACACCACAATGACGCGCGAGTTTATCTGCCGCCTGCCCCATGGCGATGTTGACCACTTCCATATATATATCGCGCCGGCTCAGTTTCTCCTTCGGTGCATGGGAGCGCTCGGTTTCCGAGGCGGTTGCGGTAGGAAGATAGGCCTTAATTAGAGCCTCAACGCGCTCGCGGCTAATGGGTTTTTTAACAAAGTCTTTTGCCCCCCGTTCAAGCACTTGCTGCTGAGCGAGCGGCTGAATATCACCAGACACCACCACGACGGGGACTGTCATCCCAGCGGCTTGCATTGCTTCAAGGGTTTGATAACCATCCAATTCCGGCATGGTTAAATCAAGGAACATAATATCGATCGACTGACTGTTTAAAACATCTAAAGCCACCTTGCCATTCTCGGCAAAGTGCACCTCAGCATCTAAATCTTTGGGTAAGGTTCGCGCGAGCTGCTTCCGCGCCAGTGCGGAATCATCAGTGATCAGAATTTGTGTGGTCAAAAGCCTCTCCTTGTCGACTTCATAACTGAAAGTGTGGCTGGGTCAACACAGTAAGCATAAACCAAGATGAACAGGGATGAGGGCAAACCAGTCAAAATACTGTCTTTATCGGTCACTGGTTTGAGTTTCAGCCAAGTCACAGAGTGCTTGAAGACGATCCGCGCGACTGATCAAATGAGGGTGTTGTAAGTACAAATGATGTAGGCAGACCAAGCAAAGCTGAACACAATCGTTCACCTTTTCACTGATCGTTTCTGGGTCTTCAAAAAACTCGCCCGTCAACAGCGCCTGCCAATCCTCTGCGAGTGCACTAATCATAGAAATATCTAACGGCGCATTCACAAGATGGCGCGCCGCCAGTTCAATGCGCTCCATGTCATCACTGGCAGCAAAAATATTTCGCAACGCAATAACCGCATCCACCAGCGCCCCCTGCGTGTTGGGACGTTTTGCCGCGGCATATAAGCGGGACATGGCTAAACGAATGCCGCTCGAATCTGTATCATCGACCAACATGCTCCAACGCTCGATGTCCACCAAATCGAGTTCACCTATCGCGATAGGATCGCTGGTTTCGGCCACTGAGCCAAAATCTTGCCGACGGTTATCCAGCGAAAAAGGATCAATGCGCCAGACCCACTCGGGCGCGACAAAGGGTTTATATTCTGTGAGGTAGCAAAGCGCCATACACAAAGTGATGTTGAGCTCCGTGGTTTGCTGATCGGTATTAGCATCCATCACTTCATCTGGCCAATCGTCATCTTCGAGGAAGTCACCAAAGTTGATCGCAAACGCATAGCCCGACTCCAACATAAAACCGTTATTGCGTCGTTTGGCCATTAACCCCGGCGCTTGAAGTACGTATTCAGCAATACTCGGGGTATAGCGGCGAATGCTTCCCCATTTGGTATCCAATTCCGCTAAGTTGGTGAGTGCCGCATTACGAAATCCAACAAACATCGGAATATGCGCCACTTCGCCATCGGCAAGACTTCGGGCGATATCCAACATTTCTTGTACAGTGCTGACAAAGCGATCCGCAGAGACTATCCCGCGGATCCGCATCAAGTCATAACTGTTGATTAAAATCGATACCGGCAAGCTCGCCAAACTCACTACACCACGATGCCCGGTTGCATCTTTGTAGTCACCGAACGTTTGCTGAGGATCATTACCTATGGCGTCAAACAAGCGCTCGAGGGACGGATCGGCCAAAATACGCTTTTGCACAATCTTACTGATTGGAAACTGTTCGATAGCAGCCGTTAAGTAACCTGCCCCACGATAGAAAAGATGAGGACGGTGGCCCGCTTTGATCAAAAAGAGTGGATAGAGCTCACCGGCAAGCTGACAAAAGGCACTGATAAGCGGATCAACGCTATTAACACGCGTTGCCAACTCTCCACCTTGTTGTGCGCGCCACACATTGAAAATATGACGACCATTTTGCATCACATGGGGCAGACGATAGAAGAAAGATTGCTCGCTCTCCCCCTGCTCCACCGCAGACACACGTAGCTGTCGACACAACTCGACATATTGGTTGAGTGTGTCGCGCTGTGTGCGGCTTAGCCCCAATTTTTGCATCAAGATCAGTCGGCCTTCCGCCTCTGTGACATTGAGAATGTAGCTCACCACCCGGTGACCCATGGTTTTCACAAAGTGCGGAATAGCCGGATAGGACATCATGCTTATCCGCCTATTTTTAATCGAAAAATCAATCCAGTGTTTATCACCGTTATCGGCAGAAAACGGCACCCCTTCACCGTGACTATCGTTAACATTGTACTCGTCACATCGTCTCGTGAAAGCTAAGTATAGCTATCTCAACAAGTAACGGACGAAGGACAAAAACAGAAACAATTTTGTGACGACTCAATGCGGGGAATGCTTGACCAAGCTGTAGCACGCATCTATTCTAGCGTACAAGTGTACGCTTAAATAAAGATAACGAGTTATGGATACCAAGGCTTCAACCTCTCCCCCTCAGAAACCACGCTTAATCTGGTTAAACATTAGCGTGTTTACGCTTACTTTTTTGATTGCCGCAATTGGTACGCCATTGTGGACATGGCATCACGGTTTTGATTGGATGCAGATCACTGCGCTGATTGTCGCATTCAGCTTTTGTGGCCTGTCGATCACCGCCGGTTATCACCGGTTGTGGGCCCACAAAACCTATCAAGCCCATCCAGCTTTGCGCTTTATCTTCGCTATTGGTGGGGCATTTGCGCTGCAAAACAGCGCGCTTCATTGGTCATCAGATCACCGCATTCACCACCGCCATGTCGATGACAACGATGTTGACCCGTACTCGGCCAAACGCGGCTTTTGGTTCTCACACCTTGGTTGGATGCTGCGCGAATACCATCCCAACCGTTACGGCGATTACAGCAACTGCCGCGATCTACAAAAAGATAAGATCGTGATGTGGCAACACAAGCACTACCTTGCGCTGACACTGGCCACCAACTTTGGCTTCCCTATCGCGTTTGGTTTGCTCCATGGCGATCTTTGGGGCGCGATTTTACTGGTCGGCTTTACTCGATTGGTGCTAAGCCACCACACCACCTTTTTCATTAACTCACTGGCGCATGTGTGGGGCAGCCAGCCTTATACCGATAAAAATACCGCGCGGGATAATGGTGTGCTTGCCTTGATGACCTTTGGCGAGGGCTACCACAATTTTCACCATATTTTTGAGAACGACTACCGCAACGGCATTCGCTGGTGGCAGTTTGATCCCACTAAATGGCTGATCAAAACCGCATCTTGGCTAGGCCTGGCGGAAAAACTGCGCGTGACCCCCGAAGAGAAGATTGAAAAAGCGCGTGCGACCATGCAATTGCAGCGCGTCACGCAACAGCTCAGTGACAAGCCACACGCATCGCATCGTCTGCAAATTCTGCAACAAGAGTATGATGCCTTGGTCGCCAAAATGGCGGACTACTATACGCTGAAAAAACAGCTGTTAGCGCTCGAGCGTGACAAGCTGCGCGAAAAAGTCGAGAACGCCGAGCTAACCCAGCAATACAAAGATTTAAAGGTGCGTTTTCAGCAACAAAAACGTAGCTGGCAGGTGCTCACCGCCAAATACGCCAGCTAGCCGCGACGAACAAGCGACACACGACAAACCGGCCACTTGGGCCGGTTTTTTATCGGATAAGAACGCGCCGCTGGCAAGGGTCTGTTGATGCCAGTTAGTTAGACGGGGTAAGGAAAGAAAGCAGGATCGACTCTAGCTCATCCCAAGGTAAGGCGTCGGTATCGATCACTTCGATGCGCGACTCGGCCTGTTCAATCGACATAGGCGTCACAGTAACCACCTGATTGGCGACGTTAAACGCGTAAAACCCCTCGTCTGTATTGACCACCGCTTTAATCCGTTGGGCGTTGATGTTGCTTAATAGCCCATATAAAGCATCAAAGGGAAAGCAACAGTGCGCGGCGAACAACCAGCCGCAGCTGACATAACCCTGCCCTTGGTTTTCTTTGCGGGTATAGGTATCGTCCGGGCCCAGAGCGAGTGTGGTCATCGGCTCGGCATCGTTGTGATGGTGATGATAGTGCGCTTGACGGGCATGACGCGGTAACGCAAGCCACGCGGTCTCGAGCGCCCCCTGCTCAACGCCGGTTACCAAGCTTTTCTCGCCATCAAACGCGGCGACATAATTATAAAAGGTGGCGATTTGCGCCTCGCTACACTGGTCAAGCTTATTGGCCACTACCACATCCGCGAGCGCGATTTGATCATGAAAGTTTTGATTTTCACGATAGCGCACATCATCAATACAACGCGGATCCAACAAAGTAATGGTCGCGCCCAGCGACAAGGTGGCATCGAAAGGCGGCTGAGTCAGCTTACCAATAATGTCTTTAGGATGACCGAGTCCGGTCGGCTCAATCAAAATCCGATCCGGCTGCTCGGCGAGTAAGGTATTTAGCCCCACTGTCATGGGTAAGCCAGCCACACAACACATGCATCCGCCCGGCACTTCCTTTACCAACGCACCTTGTTCAGAGAGGATAGCGCCATCAACGCCCACCTCACCAAACTCGTTCACCAAGATAGCCCAACGCTCATGCTCGGGTTTATTCGCTAATAAATGACGAATCGCCGTGGTTTTCCCCACGCCAAGAAATCCAGTGATAATGTTGGCTGCGATCTGACTCATGATTCTATCCGCTCGTTACTTGTATCGGCGTAGTGTAACGGATTGCGCCACACTCGTCGCCTTTTGGTCACACGCATGGAAAGTGTCCATGTGCAGGTCAGTGAATGGCACAAAAAATGATGAAATATCATGCACTCACTGCAAGTGGTGATCATTACCAATAAAAGCTTGGTAGAATGAAAGGTTCGCTAACACACTTCTTAGGAGGAAGTATGCTGAATCCATCAACGGCAAAGTCGGTGATTGACCATGCCCTGTTTTTAGGCGCGGATTTCGCCGAACTCTTTGTCGAACGCCATCACTCAGGCAACGTAGAGCTGTTGTCTGGTGAGGTGGATAAAGTGAGCTCAGGGATTGATTTTGGTATTGGTATCCGGTTGTTTTTTGGCCACAAAGTGCTTTATGGCTACACCAACAGCCGCGATGAAGAACAATTGAAAAAAGTCACCAGCTTGCTGTGCGCGCGTGACAAACGCGATCAAATTGCCACCGCGGGACCGCTCAATTTATCCTATTTAAATGACAAGCACCCGGTGTCTGAGCCGTTATCGTCGGATCAACATGTCGCCGATAAGGTGGCGTTCTTACGTCAAGTGGATGCTCGCATTCGTGCCGAGAGCGATAAAATCGCCCAAATTATTGGTCGTGTCGGCCAACGTGAGCAACAGGTCGAAATTTTTAACTCTCATGGCCTGCATGTCACAGATACCCGCCACTACACCCGTATTGCCGCCACGGCGGTCGCCACTAACGGTGAGGAGCAATCAACGGGCTTTGATGCCCCTGGCGCGCTCACAGGCTGGGAGTTCCATCAGGATATCGATCCGGTTGAGCTTGGCGAGCGTGTCGCACGACAAGCGCTGGTTAAACTCGGTGCCCAAGCCTGCCCATCGGGCGAAATGCCGGTGGTGATTGGCAACGGCTTTGGTGGAGTGATTTTCCATGAAGCCTGTGGCCACTTGTTAGAAACCACCTCGGTTGCTAAGCAAGCTTCCGTCTTCCATGACCAAATGGGCGAAATGATTGCAAGCCCTGTAGTAAGCGCGGTGGACGATGGCACCTTGGCGAATGCATGGGGCTCAATCAATATCGATGATGAAGGCATGGAAACCCAGCATACCCAGTTGATCAAAGACGGTAAGCTCACCTCCTTTATGGTCGATCACATGGGTAGCCTGAAAACCGGTTATGCGCGCACCGGCTCTGGCCGACGAGAGTCTTATAAATTCGCACCGACCTCGCGGATGCGAAACACCTTTATTGAGCCCGGTAACGACAGCTTAGACGCCATGATTGGCTCCATGGAGCGTGGCATCTACGCCAAGAAGATGGGGGGCGGCTCAGTACAACCCGGCACCGGCGAGTTTAACTTTGCGGTCCAAGAAGCTTACTTGGTCGAAGACGGTAAGATCACCGTGCCACTCAAGTCTGCCACCTTAATCAGTACGGGGCCTAAGGTGCTTAAAGAAATCAGCATGGTCGGCAAAGATCTTGCCCTTGCCGCCGGTATGTGTGGCTCGGTGAGCGGCTCAGTCCCCACCACCGTGGGCCAACCTGCATTAAAAGTCGATAACATCCTAGTAGGAGGCGGTAACGCATGAGTGAGCAAACCATTAAAGCAACCCTAAGCGATGCCGTCGATCAGGTCCTCAGCTTGGTGAAACAGCAAGGTGCGCAAGCAGACGTGATTGCCAACGCCAGCGAAAGCTTGTCACTCAAAGCCGACCAAGGCGATCTCTCCGAGCACAAAGTCACCGCCGGTCAAGTGATCGGCGTGCGGGTGGTCAAAGGGGATCAAGTCGCCACCAGCTATTCAGAATCACTCGATAGCGACAGCCTTGCCAGCATGGTGAACGCCGCACTCACCAACGCAAGCTTTACCAAGGCCGATCCGGATCAGCAAATTCGCGCTGAAGGGCAGCAAATTGATCAGCAAGATCCTAGCTTACTGCAAGCAGATAACACCCCGATTGAAGACAAGATCGCGTTGGCGCTGGCCCTTGAGCAAGAGGTGGTCAGCCAACCCCGCGCAACGGGTGCGCCCTACAATGGTTACAGTGAGCAAACCCAATATCAGTTGCTTGCCAATACCTTGGGCACACGCTGCTATCACAGCGAACGTAGCTTTAGTTGCTACACCGCAGCGCTGCTCAATCACGACGGTAAGCAAGCGATGCATCTCGGCGCGTCAGTGTCACGCCGCTTTGCTGATCTAGATCTCGCCCATGCGACCCAACTGGCCTACCAAACCGCTGACGCCTTGCTTGAGGGTGGCCCAGTGAAAACTGGTTCGTATCCGGTGATTTTTGAGCATGATTGTCTCAGCGAATTGCTGGGCGCCTTCGGCAGCTGCTTCTCCGGCGATGCCGCCAAGCGCGGGACTAACCCATGGCGTGAAAAAGTCGGCAAGCCCGTTACAGATAGTGCGCTCACCATCACCGATGTAGCAAGGCTTGATGGCGGGATGCGTATCAAAGCGTTTGATAGCGAGGGCTTTGCCACCGCCGACACGCCTTTGATTGAAAACGGCGTCTTAGTCGGCTTTTTACACAACAGCGCCACGGCGCAGTATTTTGGTGTTCCCCACACGGCTAACGCGGGCCGCAGCCCCAAAGGCGGTTTGGACGTCACTTCTCGTCATGATGTGATTGCCGCAGGTAAGCACAGTGATGCGGACGTGCATGCCGGTGAATACCTTGAGTTGGTGTCACTGCAAGGGGTGCATTCAGGCGCGAATGCCATCAGTGGCGACTTCTCTTTCGGTGCAAGTGGGTTTGTTTGCCGAGATGGCAAACGCGTTCGTCCGGTTCGCGGGATAACGGTGGCTGGTAACTTCTATACCATGCTCAATGAGATAGAGGCGATCGGCAATACCGTGTTACCCAACTATGATGGCGCATTCTTTGCGCCACGCATCCGCTTCGCCCGCTTATCCATCGCGGGTGAATAACATCGCATCTTCTAAAGGCAATAAAGGCATCGGTTTAGGCTGATGCCTTTTTATTCTCAGTTTGTGCTTCTACGCTTTGTACCGCTGGATTCATCTTTGCCGCCAAGTCGGTAAATGCCTGCAAAGCGACGTCACTGGTAAGAATACGCCCATGCCCTAACCCTTCGGTAGCTAGCACAGTCACATGTGGATAGTCAGTGGCTTTTTCAGTGACGGTAAAGGAAGCAAAACGGTCGTTTTTATCGTGGGCAATCACCACCGGATGACGGCGACGTGACAATTTTTCGAGCGGCTCAATGGTCTCGATAGGATAACCATGTTGATCACCCACTTCTCGGACAATTTCATCAAACAGCTTCAGTGAATACCCCGATTTTCGGACTGTGGCATATAAATTCTCGCGATAATTCAGCACAGGTGCGACCAAAAAGAGCGGTAAATCATCCATCTGCGGATGCTGGCTCTCGAGTACCGCGGCAGCGCCCATACTATGTGCAATGATCCCAGAAACATTATCAACTTGATCTAAGACATCATTGATTGCCTGCACAAAGCCGGGAATATGGCTCTCCTCTCCACCGCTTTGACCGTGGGCAGGATGGTCAAATGCCACCGCACGAAAGCCCAGTGACGCGATATGCGCCATCAGTGGAAAAAACTGGCTGGCAGACCCCGACCAACCGTGCGTCAGCAACCAAGTTGGCCCAGCGCCAAGGCTATACATTTGCAACACCCCTTCTTGGCTTTGTACTTGCGCACGCACCAAGCCTTCCGGTTCTGGGTTTGCCATTGGACTGCGGGTTGGAGTGAGAAAGAGCTTACGTGCCACTTTTTTAGCATGACGAGGTGCCAAGCGATGATGACAACGGCTTACCGCTCCCACGAGCGCGCGTTTAGCGCTAAAACGACCCGGCGTTGAAAAATAGACTTTTCTGCTCATTTACGATCCTTTACGTCAATAACACACCACTCCTAATGTTTGCTACACCAATCATCACGGCGTCTGGGGATTAACACACGTCGCCACCTTACCGGAAGCCTTGTCGTATTAATAGAACGAACACCCGTTTTAGAATAAGTTGACCTAATGCATACTTTCTATTGGACACTATACCATCAATAGTCGCGCAATCGTTGCGCCATATTCGATTTAGTTTTAACAAGTGCTTTTTTTATCTAATTGCACTGTGACATATGTCTTCATTATGTGCACCAGTCGGCATAAGATGCGAGGCAATATCGATCCATTAGCGACATCCGCGGGATCTCACGCTCAAATTATTATAATTCTCTAGATTGGAACGCCGACTATGACAGTTATCCTTTTAAATCTGATCGCTTTTGCGCTGTTGCTGGCGGTGCTTGTCAAATTGCACAAGCAACAAAAATCCTTATCCACACGTGTGTTTACAGGCCTCGGCTTAGGGGTCGCATTTGGTGCTGCCCTACAAGCGCTATACGGTGCCGACGGTGCAATCACACGCGAAACCATTGGCTACATCAATATTGTCGGGTCCGGCTACGTCAGCCTGCTTAAAATGATCATCATGCCGCTGATCACCGTGTCAATTATCGGCGCGATTTTGAAAGTGAAAGACTCTGGGTCGCTAGGCAAAATCTCTAGCCTGAACATCGGCATCTTACTTGCCACGACCGCCGCCTCTGCGCTCATTGGTGTATTCGTGAGCAACCTGTTCGGTTTGTCTGCGCAAGATATCGTACAAGGGGCGCGTGAGATGGCGCGCGGTGCTGCTCTGGAGCAACGCTTGGGCTCAGTCGAAGACTTATCACTGGCGGATATGGTTATCTCTTTCTTCCCGCAAAACCCATTTGCAGATCTCGCCGGCAGCCGCCCGACGTCAACCATCGCTGTGGTGATTTTCTCAGCACTCGTTGGTATGGCTGGTGTCACCTTGTCACGTACTCAGCCTGAACTCGGCGAGCGTTTTGAACGCTTTATGGAAGTGGCACAAGAGCTTGTTCGCGCCTTGGTACGTATGATCATCGGCCTCACGCCTTATGGTATTTTGGCTCTAATGACCAAAGTGGTGGCTGGCTCAAACGTGAGCGAAATTCTTGAGCTGGCGAACTTTGTGGTTGCCTCTTATGTAGGCTTGGGTGCCATTCTGGTGATGCATCTGGTATTGATTGGCCTTGTCGGCATGAGCCCGATTCAATATCTGAAAAAAGTGCTCCCAGTGCTGACGTTTGCCTTTACGTCTCGTTCAAGTGCGGCCACGATTCCTCTTAATATCGACTCGCAAATGAAGAACTTGGGCAATGATCCGGCCAGCGCCAACTTCTCCGCCTCATTTGGTGCCACCATGGGTCAAAATGGTTGTGCCGGCCTGTATCCAGCCATGCTAGCAGTCATGATTGCGCCAACCATTGGTATTAACCCACTCGATCCGGGCTTTATCGCCACCTTGGTTGCGATTGTCACTGTGAGCTCATTCGGCATTGCGGGTGTAGGCGGCGGCGCCACCTTTGCGGCACTGATCGTGCTCTCAGCATTGGATATGCCTGTTGCGCTTGCCGGCTTGCTGATTTCTATCGAACCCTTGATTGATATGGGCCGTACTGCTGTGAATGTGAGTGGCTCAATGACGGCCGGCACTCTCACCTCGCGTTTAATCGGTGGCCAAGATAAAAGTGTTTTCGACCACCATGAAGTGGTAAAGCAAGACACGGCTAACGCCTAACGTTACACAACCTTGATTGAGATAATGCCACGCGTTTGCGTGGCATTTTTGTTTTTGCGTTACTCGACATATATAGCCACTCTATTCGCTGACTCAATCCCTTATAACTTGTAAGAATTTATGTCAGCGATTACACTCTGCCTCATTGTTAATGCAGGGACCTCCCTGCCCGTTGTGAGATAAAACATGAGTATTGAACAAACGCTTCAGGCACGCAGTGGCGGCCAATGTGAACTTTGCACCAGCCAAGACAACCTCTCTGTGTATGAAGTCCCGTACTCGCCAGACACCACAGCCAACAGCTGCGTATTGGTCTGTGGCACTTGTCATGATCAGCTTAACAACCCGGAAAACATGGACGTGAACCACTGGCGTTGTCTAAGCGACAGCATGTGGAGCCAAGAGCCTGCGGTTCAAGTGGTTGCCTATCGCCAACTTTCTCGTCTCTCTAGCGAAAACTGGGCACAAGATAATCTCGACATGATGTACATGGAAGACGATGTCCGTAAGTGGGCAGAAACGGGGCAAGATATCGAAGAAGTCAAAGTGCTGGACGCTAACGGTGTCGCTCTGCAAAAAGGCGACGACGTGACCGTGATTAAAGATTTGCCTGTTAAAGGCTCAAGCCAAGTGATCAAACAAGGCACCGTGATCCGTGGCATTAACTTGACCGACGATCCGACCCATGTACAGGGTAAAGTAAACGGCCAAACCATGTTTGTGATTGCGGAGTTCTGCCGCCGTAAGTAATCGACTTTCGCGCCTGTCGAATTCGATACGTAACATGCAAACCGACGCCATCAAGGCGTCGGTTTTTTTTCGGCTGACAAACCGCTGACAGAGTCATACAAAATTCCGCTAGTCGGTATGTGTCTCACGCACTATGATACGCGCCTTTCTCAATCATCTTGGAGTTACTATGAAAACTCGCGGTTGGTTCTTCTTGTCAGTGTTGCTGTTGGCCGGTTGTGCAACGCCTTACTCAACCGAGAAGAACTTTTGGTCATTCGGCATGGGCTTTGATGTGATAGCGGTGAGCGAAGACACGTGGCACATCAGTTTTGTGGGTAATGACTTTACCGACCGGGCCATTGCCCATAAATACGCCCTGCGCAAAGCCGCAGAGCTGGCACAAAACGCTGGCTATCCATACTTCACCTTAAGTGACGAGCAGCTACACGTTGACAATAAAGGCAGCCACGCCACATATAGCGAGCGTAAAGATAAGAAGTGGGATTACGGCTACGGCAATACCTCCACCACCAGCGAAACCACCATCATGGTAATTGCAAAAGGTTATCATCAAGCGCCTAAAACCGACGCCATGGTTTATCAAAGCGCCTTTATTTTACGCAGCGTTACGGTCGAATAGCGCGCGAAAGTGTGCATCATGGTAAGGCACTTGTGTTATTTTCGCCTGCTTGTACACCATGATGCTTGCGCTAGGTCAGTATCGATGGCATGACGAAGGGTGTATACTGCCGCCTCTTTGCTCATTGCCTCGCTCGATTATGTACAACGACCAATTTTTAATGTTGCTGGCTGTGTTTGAACGCGCCGCCCTTCTCCTTATGGCGCTGTTTTGGCTCACTCGCACCCACCTGATCCAAACCATTGTGCAGAAAACCCAGCGCCATCCGATGGAAACGGCGCTGATTGCCGCCTTGTTTGTGTTGTTTGCATTGTTCAGCACCTACACAGGTGTCAATGTAGATGGATCACTGGTTAACGTGCGAATCATCGCCATCGTCGCTGGGGGCATTTTGTTTGGCCCTTGGGTAGGTGTGACAGCAGGCGTCGTCTCAGGTATTCACCGCTACCTGATTGATATTGACGGACCAACCTCACAAGCCTGTTTGATCGCCAGCATTATTGCTGGGTGCCTGTCTGCCCTGATCCATTATCGCGCCGATAAACAGCACTATGCTCGTTACGGCATTTTAGCGGGAATGATCTGTGAATCGCTGACCATGTTGCTGATTCTTTTACTGGCGAGTGACCAAGCTCTGGCCCAACATATTGTCGCGACCATTAGCTTTCCGATGATTGCGGGTACCGTCTGTATTGGCCTGATCATCCAACTGGTACAGTACATCGATGATGAAAAAGAACACCTCGCCGCCCAGCAAGCCAAACAAGCGCTGGATATCGCTAACCGTACGTTGCCTTACTTTCGACGCGGTGAAACGCGAGGCTTAACCAAAGCGTGCAGTATTATTCGTAAAGACACCGGTGCCGATGCGGTTGCCATTACCGGTACCGCCGATGTGTTGGCGTATGTTGGCATTGGTGAGGAGCAATATATTGATGCCCACCACCAAATTAGTCGCCTGACTCAGCAAGCGGTAAAAACCGGTGAGCAAATCATCAGCAATGATCTCAACGTGCATGACTTTCGCTCTTTGTTGATCATTCCACTTTGGGAAAATAGCGTCGTCACCGGGACCTTAAAGGTTTTTTATCGTCAACCTCACCGTATTCGTCGCCCGATGCAAGAAATGGCAATTGGTTTATCGCAATTGATTTCAACCCAGATGGAAGTGGCGCGTATACAAAAGCTCAAAGAAATGGCCAGTAAAGCCGAATTTGCCGCGCTACAAAGTAAAATTAACCCACATTTTTTGTTCAACGCTCTCAACGCAATCTCCAGCTTGATCCGGTTGCGTCCGGATGACGCCCGTGGCTTGATTGCCAATCTAGCCGACTTTATGCGTTACAATTTAGAGCGCACACAAGATCTCATCCCTATTACGGATGCCATCAAGCAAGTCAAAGATTATGTGGCAATAGAGCAGGCTCGTTTTGGTGACAAACTTTCCGTTCACTTTGATATTGAAACAACCGACATTAATATTGCGCCTTTACTGATACAACCGCTGGTAGAAAACGCCATTCGCCACGGTTTTCAACCTTCTCGCCGTCCTTGTGATGTCACCATTGCAGTGCGGGCGATTGAACGCGGCGCAGAAATTAGCATTACAGATACCGGCGTGGGCATCGACCCAAATATCGTTGAACAGCTTTATCATGGCACCATCGACAGCCATCATATTGGCTTGATGAACGTTCATCAGCGCTTGATCTTACTCTATGGTCGAGGCCTCACCGTCGAGCCACTTCAGCCAGGAACGCGGGTATCATTTACAGTCGAAAACAAGGAGGCATAATGCGCGCTGTCATTGTTGAAGACGAATATCTTGCTCAAGAAGAGTTGAGATACCTCATTGAAAAGCACAGTGCTATTACTATCACCGAGAGTTTTGATGATGGGTTAGCAGCGCTTAAATATCTGCAGATCCATAAAGTGGATGTGCTGTTTTTAGATATCAACATCCCCTCCATTGATGGCATGTTGCTGGCGCGCAGTTTACACGCGGATGCACGCCCGCCCTTTGTGATTTTTACCACCGCGTACAAAGAGCATGCAGCAGATGCATTTGAGCTTGAGGCATTTGATTACTTGCTTAAGCCGCTCAATGAAACGCGCGTGAAAGGCGTGCTCGACAAGCTTGCTATCGCAGCTACTCCTGCTGATACCCTAACAGAGCAACGCCATACCTTGCATTTAATGCGCGATAACCGGATCCGTATTACCGATACCGCCGACATTCTTTACGCCGCGGCCAACGAAAAGACCACCTTGGTATATACCCCAGATGGCGAGTTCTATGTGCCCTACACCATCAGTGAATTGATGACACAATTGCCAGCCAACTTTTTCCGTTGCCACCGCTCTTACTGCGTTAACTTAGATAAAATCACCGAGATTGCACCGGGCTTAAACAGCACTTACCACGTTTTTCTTCCCGGTATTCCTCATCCCGTGCTGGTTAGTCGCAGCAATCTGAAGGCGTTTCGCGAACGAATGCAGTTGTAATTCATGCCATCTCGCTGCAGTTCATGCCCGCTAACTGCAGCTCATTTTATCTTTTTCACCTACTCTTGATGTGGGGATTCAGGGTCGTATCTTGGGGGTGTTCCCAATAGATAAAACCCTGGAGCGTTACCATGAACGCACGTTTATCCCCCGGCATGAAAACCCTGCTTGGCACTGTATTAGCCCAATTTGCACTTGGCTCTGTCTATACATGGAGCCTGTTTAATGCTCCCCTTGCAGCCCAACTTAACGAGCCTGTCAGCCAAGTGGCTTTCACCTTTGGTATTATGACACTGGCACTGGCGTTAGCGTCTTCCGTTTCCGGCCATCTGCAAGCACGCTTTGGTGTGCGCCGTGTAACTATCGGCGCAGGCTTATTGCTTGGCGCCAGCCTCGCACTAACCTCTGTCGTCGGCCAACTATGGCTACTTTATCTTACCGCCGGCCTTCTGATTGGCTTGGCTGACGGTACTGGCTACCTCATGACGCTCTCCAATTGCGTACGCTTTTTTCCAAAAAACAAAGGGCTTGCATCAGCTTGTGCCATTGGCGCTTATGGGTTAGGCAGCTTAGGTTTTAAATACATCAATCTATACTTTTTAGCCGCAGGCGGTGCAGCACTCAGCTTTCAAATGTGGGCGGTTCTGGCCTGTGTCATGGTCGTGATTGGCGGCGCACTGATGCACGATGCACCACAACAAAAAGCAGGTACAAACACATCTGAGACTGATGCACCTGCCGATTACACGCTCTCTGAGTGTTTTAAAACGCCACAGTTTTGGCTGCTTGCCACAGTATTCGTCACGATTTGTATGAGTGGGCTTTATGTCATTGGCGTCGCTAAAGATGTGGGTGAACTTTATGTCCACCTTGATGCTGCCACCGCTGCGGAAGCGGTTGCCATTATCGCACTGGCCAATCTAGGCGGCCGTCTGGTGCTGGGTGTGCTGTCTGACCGCATGGCGCGCAGCAAAGTGGTTGGCTTAGCGCTGTTAGTCTGCGCCGCCGGTGTCGGCATGCTCCGCTTTATGCCACTTGACCAATACAGTTTCTATCTATCAGTTGCTTGTGTCGCATTCAGCTTTGGTGGCGCAATTACGGTCTTCCCAACCTTAGTCAGCGACTATTTTGGTATGAATCACCTCAGCCAGAACTACGGGTTTATTTATCTTGGCTTTGGTGTGGGCAGCTTTATGGGCTCTGTCATTGCAGCGCTATTTGGTGGCTTTGTCGCCGCGTTCAGTGTCATGCTGGTGATGATCGCGCTCTCGCTATGCATTGCCTTTACTATCCAAGCGCCGAAACGTGATAACCAAGCGGTCAATCACAGCTGGCAGCTTGAATCGTCAACCCATTAAGCGCTCGCCATCTCGGCACGTTACCTCGCTCTGAACGCTTTCCATGATTCAGGGCGAGGTATTTCTCTCTCCAATCTTCATTCTTATCTCCCCACGGACTCTTCCCTTATTCACATAAGACTAAAATGTGACAGTGTCACCAAGAGGTGAATATTTACACTGTAAAGTCCCAGAGTGTGGGCGATATCTCCTTGCTTTATTGATCATTCCTTAACCCTTGCCTATTTTCTATGGACGGCAGATCGCCACTCCTCGCTTTTATATTAGGTTTTTGCATGGCACGTACGTTGTTTGTCACCCTACACAGCAAAGCCGCACTGATTTTCCTTCTCGGTATTGTTGGGATCATCTTTAGCAGCTTATTAGTGACTCGCTATTTCTTTTTGTTTGGTATTAACCATTTAGAAGACATAGAGATAACCCGTGCCAACCAGCAGGCAAAAGCCGTTATCCAACGCGTGGTTGATAATCAAGTTGAGTACGCCGTCGATTGGGCCTATTGGGATGACACCTATACGCTACTCACCAACGGGAATACACAATATGCCAGCCGCAATCTCGAGGCCGATACACTGATTTCACTCGGGTTGAGTATGATGGGTTTTGCTGATTTAGACGGTCGCGTGGTGGAGGCTCGGGTGCTCAATAACGATGATGAACGTGAGTTTATCCAACGCATTTATCAATCAGCCGCTATCCGTGAGCATATTTCGCAATCGCTGCCCGATGATGCCCTGACGCCACTTTCCGGCCTGTTAGAGATAGATAATCGCCTTTGGGTGATCAGCCTCAACCCCATTCGTGATAGTTCAGGCACAGCGCCAGCGGTGGGTTGGATGGTATGGGGCCAAGCGCTCACCGGACGTTTTCCATCAGCCTATGAGAACATCCTTACCGGCGACAACAGCCTGCTTGAAGGTGCAATTCTGAAACAAATTGAAACCAGCGAGCATATTGTTCGTACCGACACCAAGCTGACTCGCTACACCCCTTTGTACGACTTAAATAACCAGATTATCGCGACCCTGAAAACCACCGAACAGCGGCGTTACTATCAAAAAGGTAGGCAAGTATTCCGGTACTTGATCATGACGATGCTCGCTATCACATCACTGATTAGCGTACTCGTTTTTATACTCTATCGCCGGAAAATCGCGAAACAGTTTATTTCCTTTGAGCGCGATATCAGTGCCCTCCTCGGCGACGGCCCGTTACCGCACATACGCAAAGATACATTCACCCATATTACCGAGCAAATTAAGGCGCTAGCGCACGCGTCATCAAAAACAGAACGCCAACTCAAGGAAACGCTGTCGCGCTTCGATGCCTTGTACCACAGCCAGCACTTGGGAATGATTATCTTAATGGATGATCAAATTATCGATGTCAATCAAGCACTATTGGAATTATTGGGGTACGAACGAGAACAAATTACCAGTTTATCCATTCGTGAACTCTGCCGTAACGATGAGAGCACACTCGCGCGTCTTACCTCCCTCTATCACCAAAGCTCCCGCGATGTGACTCACTTTGAGACGGCCCTGCGCTGCTATAAAGGAAATACTCTGCCTTGTGCTATTGAGGCAGTCAGGCTCGATGACGGAGAAAACAGCTCGCTGATGCTTTCCGTAAAAGACATTAGCCAACAAAAACAACAAGCAGAGCTGATTGAAACCTTATCACACTATGACACCCTATCTGGCTTACTCAATCGCCCATCAACAACAGAAGCGTTGAACGCGGCATTGGCAAACCAAACCGGTGTATTCGCACTTTATTTTATTGCCACACGGCTGAGAGAGATCTACGAGATTTATGGCCATCATGCCTATGACAGCATGGTGAAACACATTGCCGATACCTTAAAAGGACAGTTTGTTGGTGCCACCATAGGCCGATTAAGCGAAAACGAGTTCATTGTCTTTACCGACAAAAGCAATGAGCGTGACCTTGAGGCTCATGCCTGTCTTGCCCTCAAAGCCAGTGATAACCATATTGCACTGACCGATGCCGAGTTTGATATTGGCTTGAAAGGCGCGCTGATCGGCCCACACCTGCAGTTCCAGCACTTTGAAACCTTGGTACATTGCGGTTTTTACGCTATTGAACAAGCACGTACCGGTAGTAAATACCGCGTGGAGATCGTTGACGAACATATCGCACAGGCAGCGCAAGAAACCTTGGTGATCAATCGCAACCTTGTCTCTGCGTTAAAAAACAATGAGTTCACCGCCTACTTCCAACCCATTGTCAACGCCACATCCAACCAAGTGATTGGCTTTGAAGCACTGGCACGATGGCATCACCCCTCACTCGGTTTAGTCTCACCAGGTGTTTTTGTTCCTTTGGCAGAAAAACACAAGTTAATCATTGAGTTGGATGAGGTTGTTCTCGAAAAAGCTTGCGCATTCTTACAACAATTACAGCAGCATTGGCGTAAAAAATCACAACATCGTCTGACCATCCACGTGAACCTTTCCAGTCCCCACTTTGGCGCGAGACGATTAGTGGACAATCTAAAACGCTTGATCAATCGCTATCAGCTTGCCCCGGGGCAACTGGTACTCGAAGTAACGGAAAGTATTCTGCTAGGTGCCGATAAAGAAACCATCAAACGAATGCATGCGTTAAAAGCGTTAGGCGTACAACTGGCTCTCGATGACTTTGGAACCGGCTACTCGTCATTCAGTTCTTTATGTAATTTCCCGCTCGATATCGTCAAATTGGATAAATCGTATATGAGCGAAATTGAAACCAATGAAAAGGCCAAAACCTTGGTCCGCAGCATCATCAACATGGCGCAAGAGTTGGGAATGACCACCGTTGCAGAAGGCGTCGAAACCGCCTCTCAATTACGCATTGTGAATGTATGGCGCGTCGATGAAATTCAAGGGTTCTACCACTTCAAACCAATGAGTGCAGAGCAAGCATTAAATACCTTTGGTGAAAATGGTTAATTGTAAAAGCGAGAATAAGCCCGACATAAAAGCTATACTACTCGGTCGCTTTCTCTTCTTCTTGCTGATAAACAGGGTGTTTATACTGTTCCTTCAACCTTTTTATCTTCACGAACTCGATACGAGGAAAAAGTGAGCGTAATGTAGAAAGTAGTTCTTGCTTTTGGTCGATTGTCATGGTGTATATATCGCCACCGTAAGCATGCACATCCTGCTCTGCAGCTTCGAATGACAGCACCCCATCATTCTCTAAGTCAAACACAACCGTACGCTCAGAAATCAAGATATAAGAGTGATTTACATTAGGACGAAAATTCGTCATCCCAAACGACATCAGCGCAAAACCACCGGCCCCAACAAAGGCAAGAGGACCGAGCATAAACGCAGCAATAATACAAACCACAATACCCACCCACGCAAAACCACGTACTACCTGATAGGCAACATCGGGGATCATGTCTTTTTCTGTGTAATGAATACCCAGAGACGTTAAGTGATAACAGCGATGCTTGTCAGGCGTAAATAGGTATCTTGTTATCAACGTCATCATCGTCATGAACGCAAAAACCACCCAAAAAAAGGGTCTATCTACTGTAAAACCATCAAGTACCAACCATAAAAAAACAAATATTGAATAGTTAACAAATATCGCGACTACCCAGCGCCATAGGTATTCGTATTTTCCTCCCCATCCTTTATGCTCCCAATAGTGGACGGTTTCCGCCTCATAGAGTCTCTTTTCAATGGGATCTATAGTTTCGATATTACTCAATTCTCAATCCAATGGTACGCATCATTCACTCTTCCCGAATTGAAGTGAGCTGTTAAAAATCATCCTATTCGGCAGCGCTCTCTTCTTCTTGCTGATAGATAGAATGTTTATATTGATCTCTTGCCCTATTGATTTTGATAACTTCTAGATTAGGGAAAAGAGTATATAAGTGATTTATAACGGTGAGTTTTTCTTCATACGTTTGAGTATATACACGACGTTTATATTCAAGATTTTCTTTCTCTGGAATCGTGAAAGAAAGCACATTATCGTTAATCAGATCAAACAAAATAGTTCGTTCGTCCATCAATATATAAGAGTGGTTTACATCAGGACGAAAATTCGTCATCCCAAACGACATCAGCGCAAACCCACCGGCCCCAACAAACGCAAGAGGACCGAGCACAAACACGGCAATAATACAGACCACGATACCCACCCATGAAAACCCACGCACCACCTGATAGGCAACATCGGGGATCATGTCTTTTTCTGTGTAATGAATACCCAGAGACGTTAAGTGATAACAGTAGTGTTTATCAGGTGAGAGAAGGTACCTTGACACCAACACCATCATTGCCATGAAAAAAAACAACACCCAAAACTCAGGCGTATCAACAGTCAGCTCGTCAATGACAGACCAAAGAAAAAGTAGAAATAGCACTGCGAATGAAATAGACCAAATCCAATCTAACAAATTATTATATTTRAAACCGGCTCCTTTATATTCCCAAGAATGCACTATTTTTTCATTATAGATTTTTTCTTTTAGAGGCTCTATACGTTCTTTATAGCTCATACATCTACGCTCACTTCAATAGTACGTTTMGCAAGTTCTTTGTCTTTCGGAGCTGGAGTAACGAGTAAGTCACCTCGGTTATTGCCAATAGCCACATAGCCCAGCGTCTCATCTTCTGATGCTTGCCAAGCAAACGGCATACTCACGAGTACTGCCACAGTATCGTCAGTGCTACCACCGATATTTAATCGGTAGATAGGACTTCCTGATGCTTTGTCTTTACTCCAACTTCCTTGCTCCTCATTAACCATTACGGCTGGCTGGGGATCAGCATTACGGTAGCGATAGCTTTTAGCTTTGGGCTTGCGGGTGATTTGTAAACCAATTTTTGTATCCCGAGTAAACGCAGGCAGGGTTAATTCTAATTGCCATTGCTCACTGCCTGGATCCATCCATTGTGAAGGGCGACGATTAAGAACTGGAATCAGTTTAGCTTGCGGCTTGTTAATTATGTGTTCTAAGGAAGTTAATTCATCAATGGGATCCCATTGCTTTGAATCTTTACCCCAGAGGGAATGACGTAGCCATTTCTCAAGCTCAGAGCGCTTAAAGGCATTTATGACCATAACAGCAATCATATACACAATACCAGCAACCATAAGCGTAGTCAGCATCCAGCGAGAAAGCATAGTACCTATAACCCTTGTACCCCTGAAGTTATAATATGTTGCCCTAATTTGCATAGAAAATACGAAGACTTGAGCAGTTGTCGCTAGACCTTTTAGGCCATAACCAAATCTTTCCATTGGGGCATGGTCTGAATTCAATACTTTTTCACCACTTTCCCACGTTTCTAGCCCCGTTGCTAACAAGCCAAATAACGACACCATTGCAGTGGTTTTAGCAAAGGTCTTTAGAGTGGCTCCTTTTAACTTACCTTGTTCGTCTATTGCTTCACGAAGGCTTAGTTCAAGTAGTGTTCCATCTTTGACGATTTTTTTCCATGCCACATCGCGCCAAAGTCCTGCAATCTGGGAAACCGCATAGGCGGTCGAGTAGGTCGCTTCTCTTAGTGCTGGGTTTGCCCAAAAGCTAGTCTCTGGATGCTGTTCGGCTTTATAGCGAATATTATGCAAAACTGATGCGCTATTCCAAATATTGAGGATCGCAAGTATGCCTCCCATTTTACCGAGCTTATTCCACGATGTTTGAGCAGCTTGTGTGCCTTTTTGCCAGATGCGCTCAATGGCTTGATTGAGCATTTTTTTCGCTGCATCATTCGCCGCTTGATGCTTTAGCGTTACCATTTGAGGTAACTCACTACTCAATAGCTTCTGCAGCCTTTGCTGAGCTGCATGCATGGACTTAATCTGGTGATTTTTAGGGGTCGGTTGCCCTACCGGAGGTTGGCTGATCCGTGTAATCATCGCCACTTCGGCATTCACCTTTCGCTGCCATGCCGAAACTTGCGCCGGATAGTCTGGGTTGTGTGCGACAATTGCTTCTGGATTAACGATTGCCTCCAATATCACTAACCGTAAATTACTGATCATGCCTGCAGGGCTATGCGCGGTATTCATTTGGCTAGGAAACAACAGGTTGGTTATCGCTCGCCACGTCTGTTCTGCCGCACCTGATGTCGCATGCTGCAACGCAGCAAAGCTTTTTTTCACAGGCTCTGAAAGCGATTTAAACCATTCCTTCTCTTGGATACGAACATCGCCCGTGAATCCATCATAGTTAGCAATCGCACTAAACAGTGCCAACATGTCTCCCGGTTTATCTAAGCCGATAAAATGATGCTCAATCTTCTGCACTTCATCATTCAGTGCTTGCCAATTGTCTTTTGAGAATCCCACTGACGCCAGCGCCAAGAGATTATCAGGCTGATCAAAGTCCAGAACTTTATTCAGTTCAGCCTGTGCTTCCTCATTGTTTATCGCGTGTTTTACGCCAACCAAATATTGACTCACTAAGCTCAGCAGATATACCAAATGATCGGTGTCTTGATTGTCTACACCCACAATGGCTGGTTCGGTGCTTAATTGTTTAAGGCCATGCATAAAGTCTTTGTAGCGAGTGGCGATGCGCGCATCAAGGCCTTGTAATTGGTTGTAATGATCCGAGAGAAATGCCTCTAGCGCTTCCCAATCCACTTCATCGCTGAACATAGACCAGCGCTGTTTTTGCTCTTCAGTGAGTTGGTAATCGTATTGTTCCTCAAGAAGCGCCCCTTTATTTAACGCCTCTTCTTGCAGTGGCGTCATCGGCACAGTCGCAACATTAGGATTACTTTCTAACGCAGCTCGCTCTTGGTCAGCAAGCCGTTGTGTCGCAAGATAGTCAATGACATGGCGCTCAAATGCCAACTCTCTGATAGGGTCACCCTTCACTGAGCTGGGTACTTCGTCTTGCTCTAATTTCACGCCTGCTAGCATTCGCGTCAGCTCAGCCATTTGGAGCTTATGCATGTTCTCTTCGTCTTTTAAAATAACACTCTGTCGCGGCATTGTTTCTCGAGCAAGTGATAAAGCAATGGTGTCATTTGCCTCGGTAAAGGGGAACACTTGCCCTTTGGTCAGTAGCCGTTGCAAAAAACCGTGCGATGGTTTAGCGGATTGTAGCTGCAGTTGCTCAGTGTTGTAGGCCATATCAGCTATCTGCAAAGATATTGATTTTTGGACCGGTAGCGGGCGATGTTTTTTGTTTTTCGGCTATTTCCGCTAGCGTCTTCTTGTAGGTTTCATCGCTCATATCTCGCCAGTAACGCGGGTCACGGCCAGTCTGCTGATCATGAGCAGCGGTTACAGGGTCTTTGGCTCGAGCTTCTTCTAATACCAACAGATCTGGCACCGGTTGACTCACATCCATGTAACGCTGGATCATATTCCAAAGACGCTGGTACTCCACCACACGCTCGTTGGTGCCAATTAAATTACTAATAGGCACTCCCACAGAGTAAGGCTGATAGCGATGAACTAGCATTAAGTTATAGTTTAGGTGGCCTTGCGGACTCGGTGCCGACATCAACACACAGTCAAATTCGATAAAAGGATGCGTAAAGCGCACTTTATTGCCACGCTTATACAGCGTCACCATCCCTGTTTGACGGTTTAAGCTATATACACGTTTGCTTTTTAAGAAAGGGGCTAGGAAATAATAGCCTTTACATACCAACTTGTAGTGCCCCCATATAAGCAAACAAGGAAGCGTAAAATAAAGGGTCAGGCCATAAAAAACAGCTGATAAGTCATCCCATCTTTCACCCCAACTTCCATGACTGAATAATAATGGAAAAAGAAAGATCAAGTAAAACAATGGCAAAAACAAAATCAATAGTATTTTTGTCATAGTTAATAAAAATGTATAAAACTGAGACCAGCCGGATAATGCTTCACTATTCAATCTTTCTTCATTCCAGTATAACGACTTATTGTCGCCCTCTATCTCCTTAAGATAAGAGGGCGTAATCTCTCCCGCCAAAGATAGAGCAATGGTGTCATTTGCCTTGGTAAAGGGGAACACTTGCCCTTTGGTTAGTAGCCGCTGTAAAAGGCCGTGCGGTGGTTTTGTGGGTTGTAGAGATAGTTGCTCGGTGTTGTAGGTCATATCAGCTATCTGCAAAGATATTGATCTTTGGACCGGTCGCAGGCAATGTTTTTTGTTGTTCGGCTATTTCCGCTAGGGTCTTCTTGTAGGTTTCATCGCTCATATCTCGCCAGTAACGCGGGTCGCGGCCAGTCTGTTGATCATGAGCAGCGGTTACAGGGTCTTTGGCTCGAGCTTCTTCTAGCACCAAAAGATCTGGCATCGGTTGACTCACATCCATGTAACGCTGGATCATATTCCACAAGCGCTGGTACTCCACCACTCGCTCGTTGGTGCCAATTAAATTACTAATAGGTACACCCACAGAGTAAGGCTGATAGCGATGAACTAACATCAAATTGTAGTTCAGGTGACCTTGTGGACTCGGTGCTGACATCAACACACAGTCAAATTCAATAAAAGGATGCGTAAAGCGCACTTTATTGCCACGCTTATACAGCGTCACCATCCCTGTTTGACGGTTTAAGCTATATACACGTTTGCTTTTCAAAAAAGGTGCTAAGAAATAGTAGCCTTTACATACCAGTTTATAGTGACCCCATATAAATAAGCAAGGAAGCGTAAAATAAAGGGTCAGGCCATAAAAAACAGCTGATAAGTCATCCCATCTTTCACCCCAACTTCCATGACTGAATAATAATGGAAAAAGAAAGATCAAGTAAAACAATGGCAAAAACAAAATCAATAGTATTTTTGCCAGCCCCACCATTAAAAAGTATAGTTGAGACCAGCCTGATAAAGATTCACTATCTAAGCTTTCTTCGGTCCAGAATGAAGGCTTTTCATTTCCTTCTGTCTCTTTTATTTTAGATGGTAATGTTTCTCGAGCAAGTGATAAAGCAATGGTGTCATTTGCTTTGGTAAAGGGAAACACTGTCCCCTTAGTGAGTAGCTGCTGYAAAAAACCGTGCGGTGTTTTAGCGGGTTGTAGCTGCAGTTGCTCGGTGTTGTAGGTCATACTACTGAGCCGCTTTCTCTTCTTCTTGCTGATAGACAGGATGTTTATACTGGTCTTTCAACCTTTTTATCTTCACGAACTCGATACTAGGAAAAAGTGAACGTAATGTAGAAAGTAGTTCTTGCTTTTGGTCGAGTGTCGTGGTGAATACATTCCCACCATAGGCATGCACATCCTGCTCTGCAGCTTCAAGTGACAGTACCCCATCGTTCTCTAAATCAAACACAACCGTACGCTCAGAAATCAAGATATAAGAGTGATTTACATTTGGCCGAAAATTCGTCATCCCAAGCGACATCAACGCAAAACCACCTGCCCCAACAAATGCGAGAGGACCGAGAACAAATACGGCAATAACACAGACCACGATGCCCACCCACGCAAAACCACGCACGATCTGATAAGCAACATCGGGGATCATGTCTTTTTCTGTATAATGAATACCCAAAGAGGTTAGATAATAACAACGGTGCTTGTCAGGAAAAAAGAGATATCTCGTCATTAAAAAACCCATGGTTGCTAATGTAAAACAAAACAAAGAACCAGAGCTCCATATCGGAGTGTCCTCAACGACCATCAAGAATACAGGCAGAAATAAGCCAATAAAGAGAGCAATAAACAATCTAATAAGACTAGAATGCTTTCCAGCAATACCAGAAAACTCCCAATAATATTCAACTTTACTCTTATACAATTGCTCTTTTAGCACTTCGGTTTTCTTATTAGACGTCATTTAATTAACTCTCACTTCAATGGTGCGTGTCATTAGTTTTCTCCGAATTGAAGTGAGTTATTCGGCTGCTTTCTCTTCTTCTTGCTGATAAACAGGGTGTTTATACTGATCTTTCAGCCTTTTTATCTTTACGAACTCGATACTAGGGAAAAGTGAACGTAATGTAGAAAGCAGTTCTTGCTTTTGGTCGAGTGTATTGGTGAATATATCACCATAGTAAGCATACGCACCTTTCTCGGGGATGGCGAATGACAATACACCATCATTCTCTAAATCAAACACAACCGTACGCTCACAAATCAATGTAGAATGCTTATTAATCGTAGGGCGGAAATTCGTCATCCCAAACGACATCAGTGCAAAACCACCGGCCCCAACAAAGGCAAAAGGACCGAGCATAAACGCGGCTATAATGCAGACCACAATACCCGCCCATGCAAAGCCACGTACTACCTGATAGGCAACATCGGGGATCATGTCTTTTTCTGTGTAGTAAATACCTAGTGAGGTCAAGTGATAACAGTAGTGTTTATCAGGAGAGAGAAGGTACCTTGACACCAACACCATCATTGCCATGAAAAAAAACAACACCCAAAACTCAGGCGTATCAACAGTCAGTTCATCAATGACAGACCAAAGAAAAAGTAGGAATAGCACTGCGAATGAAATAGACCAAATCCAATCTAACAAATTATTATATTTGAAACCGGCTCCTTTATATTCCCAAGAATGCACTATTTTTTCATTATAGATTTTTTCTTTTGGAGGCTCTATATATTCTTTATAGCTCATTCATTTACTCTCACTTCAATAGTACGTTTCGCAAGTTCTTTGTCTTTCGGTGCTGGAGTAACGAGTAAGTCACCTTGATTATTACCAATAGCCACGTAGCCGAGCATCTCATCTTCTGAGGCTTGCCAAGCAAACGGCATACTGATGAGTACCGCCACCGTATCGTCAGTGGTACCACCCATATTTAGTCGGTAGATAGGACTTCCTGAAGCCTCATCTGTGCTCCATGTACCACCTTGCTCATTGACTACCACTGCAGATTGCGGCTCAGCGAGACGATAGTGATAGTTTTTGTCCTTGGGTTTGCGGGTGATTTGTAAACCAATTTTTGTATCTCGAGTAAACGCAGGAAATATTAATTCTAGTTGCCACTGCTCACTACCCGAATCCATCCATTGGGAGGGACGACGATTAAGAACTGGAATCAGTTTAGCTTGAGGCTTGTGAATTATGTATTCTAAGGAAGTTAATTCATCAATGGGATCCCATTGCTTTGAATCTTTCCCCCAGTGAGAATGACGTAGCCATTTCTCAAGCTCAGAGCGCTTAAAGGCATTTATGACCATAACAGCAATCATATACACAATACCAGCAACCATGAGCGTAGTCAGCATCCAGCGAGAGAGCATGGTACCTATAACCCTTGTACCCCTGAAGTTATAATATGTTGCCCTAATTTGCATAGAAAATACGAACACTTGAGCGGTTGTCGATAGACCTTTTAGGCCATAACCAAACCTTTCCATTGGGGCATGGTCTGAATCCCATGCTTTTTCACCACTATCCCATGTCTCTATGCCTGCCGCGATAAAACCAAACAAAGAAACCGTCGCGGTGGTTTTAGCAAAGGTTTTCAACGTGGCCGCCTTTGAGGCAGTAGAAATATCCAAAGCTTTGTTCAAGCTTATTTGTAAGAGCTTTTCATCGGCGATCATTTTTTTCCATGCCGCATCGCGCCAGAGCCCTGCAACCTGAGAAACCGCATAGGCGGTCGAGTAGGTCGCTTCTCTTAGTGCTGGGTTTGCCCATAAGCTAGTCTCTGGGTGCTGCTCGGCTTTATAACGAATATTATGTAAGACTGATGCGCTATTCCAAATATTGAGGATCGCAAGTATGCCTCCCATTTTACCGAGCTTATTCCACGATGTTTGAGCAGCTTGTGTACCTTTTTGCCAGATGCGCTCAATGGCTTGATTGAGCANGCTTTATAACGAATATTATGTAAGACTGATGCGCTATTCCAAATATTGAGGATCGCAAGTATGCCTCCCATTTTACCGAGCTTATTCCACGATGTTTGAGCAGCTTGTGTACCTTTTTGCCAGATGCGCTCAATGGCTTGATTGAGCATTTTTTTCGCTGCATCATTCGCCGCTTGATGCTTTAGCGTTACCATTTGAGGTAACTCACTACTCAACAGCTTCTGCAACCTCTGCTGAGCGGCATGCATGGTTTGAATCTGATGATTTTTGGGAGTCGGTTGCCCCACCGGTGGTTGGCTGATCCGTGTAATTATTGCAACTTCGGCATTCATCTTTCGCTGCCATGCTGAAACTTGCGCCGGATAGTCTGGGTTGTGTACGACAATTGCTTCTGGATTAACGATTGCCTCCAATATCACTAGCCGTAAATTACTGATCATGCCTGCAGGGCTATTCGTGGTATTCATTTGGCTAGGAAACAACAGGTTGGTTATCGCTCGCCACGTCTGTTCTGCCGCACCTGATGTCGCATGCTGCAACGCAGCAAAACTTTTTCTAACAGGCTCTGCAAGCGATTTAAACCATTCCTTCTCTAGGATACGAACATCGCCCGTAAACCCATTCCAACTGTCAATTGCACCTGACAGAGCCAACATGTCTCCTAGCTTATTAGAGGAGAGAAAATGCTGCTCAATCTTCTGCACTTCATCATTCAGTGCTTGCCAATTGTCTTTTGAGAATCCCACTGACGCCAGCGCCAAGAGATTATCAGGCTGATCAAAGTCCAGAACTTTATTCAGTTCAGCCTGTGCTTCCTCATTGTTTATCGCGTGTTTTACGCCAACCAAATATTGACTCACTAAGCTCAGCAGATACACCAAATGATCCGTGTCTTGATTGTCTACACCCACAATGGCTGGATCGGTGCGTAATTCTTTAAGGCCATGCATAAAGTCTTTGTAGCGAGTGGCGATGCGCGCATCAAGGCCTTGTAATTGGTTGTAATGGTCCGAGAGAAATGCCTCTAGCGCTTCCCAATCCACTTCATCGCTGAACATAGACCAGCGCTGTGTTTGCTCTTCAGTGAGTTGGTAATCGTATTGCTCCTCAAGAAGCGCCCCTTTATTTAAGGCCTCTTCTTGCAGTGACGTCATCGGCACAGTCGCGACATTGGGATTACTTTCTAAAGCCGCTCGCTCTTGGTCAGCAAGCCGTTGTGTCGCAAGATAGTCAATAACATGGCGCTCGAATGCCAACTCTCTGATGGGGTCACCCTTCACTGAGCTGGGTACTTCGTCTTGCTCTAATTTCACGCCTGCTAGCATTCGCGTCAGCTCAGCCATTTGGAGCTTATGCATGTTCTCTTCGTCTTTTAAAATAACACTCTGTCGCGCTACTTCTTGAGATAAAGGCAAGAACAAATCAGACACATCGGCCAACCTATCATCCAGCGCAATAAAAAAGCCTTCATTGGGTTTATCCAAGTCCACCTTGTAGTCAGTGACCGTGCTACCTGGCTTTTGTGCAACGTGTTGGTGTTGTTGATCGTCTTGTTCATCGGTTTCTACATCATCGATTTCATCAAGCGGTGTACACGTACTTGCAAATAACCCAGTCGGCGCGGACTCCTCGCCAATATCAATCACACTTTGTCCGAGTTGCTTTAAACTGCCGGTGTGTGGATGCGCCATGTTCTCGCGATAATAATCAAGATCGAGCTCTCGCATCCACGCACTGCGTAGCTGACCCTTTTCTTGCATCAGCGTTTTTAGGCGTGCCGTCCAGCGTAGATGCGAAAACGCAAGATAGACCGTGTGTTTAACCGGATAGTTTAAACGGCTTGATGTTTCGCCATCGCTGTCATCATTCAGCTTTTTAATGAGTTTGGTACCAGACACTTGGTATTCATCGAGACGCTCCGCGTCTTGGTCGTAGACATACAGCCAACCGTCCCTTAGTTGGCGCAATGTGCGCTGGCTATACTCTGCCTCGATCCACGCTTCACCTTGCCACTTTTTAGGTAAAGCAAATATTGGTGTGTAATCGTCTTGATCATAGCCATTGTCGAACGCATAACGCACAGGAACAAAACCAACGCTGCCACCTTTTAAAGGACACGGTCCGGTTGGGTCGCGGCTATCTTGATTGTTGGCACATTTGGCCGCTGAGATTGGGTCACTCATAGCTGCTCCTGCTGGTTCGATAAGTGAGACTCGGCTTGTTCTGATTCGTGTTTTGCCAATAAGGCCGCTTGCTCGATGCGCTGAGAGGGCGTCAGTGCCGATGGATTGAGAACAATATTGCTTATATCGGGATGCACAGATGCATCAAGCGCTTGCTCACCTACAAAACCTAACACATTGAAAAATTGCGTCAGGTCTTGCCCGGTATGAAATCCTTGCTGATAGGCAGTGTCTGCCCACGTCTGTACCCATTGGTCAGGATCTGACTGAGAGGTAAGACGCTCAGGAAAGTAAGTTTGCATATGTTGCTTAAGGCTTTGTATCTGATTACGCCAAACCACCTTACCAAGTGCGCTCCATTGAGGGTCGGAGAGCTGATAGGGCAACGAGACTGATTTGGCCGACTCAGGGGCATGATAAACTTGCCAACCTTCACGCGTCGGCAGCCAAAGTGCAGACATTAAGGACCAAAAACCACCAAAATCACTAGATAGCAACGCATCAATGCATTCACTGTGCGCCAGCTTTAAGAACACCTTACTGCCATAGGGTGACAGCACTTGAATGAAATCCCGTAACTGATGTGCTGCGTCAAGCCCGGGCTGTGAAGACGCGAATACATATCCGGCGGTAGGTTGATTGAGCGAGGTAAACCATGCCCACACTGCGTCGGTCAATCGTACGATAAAGGGGGAAACCGCGAGCAGCTGGTCATAAGGCGGTTGCGTATAGACAGGCATAATGTCTAACTCTCCTTCCAAGCCATATAGTTGCTGCGCCATGTCTTCAATTTGTCCACCATCGACCATCAAATACAAACGATGACCCTCTTGCGGCTGCATGTCAGGGACGCTATCGAAAAGATTGCTATGCGCCAAAATAGTCATCACTTCTCGCACTCCTCACATAAAGGAGATTGTCCCTTTAGCGCTTCTACTTGACGTTTAGGCGCCAATGATGGCGTATCGTCTGCTCTCGGCGCCCACGATGGCGTCGGCGCCCCTTGCTGTGTTTCTGATGTGGTCATTACATCAACCGCTTGGATATCGGGGAGTGGCGCGGCTTCGGGATCGGCTAAGGCATCAATGGTTTTTGGACGCTTGGCCATTTGGCCATTAAAGCCTGGGCCACTGCCCGCGCTGCCGCCTGAGTTTAAGTTCACCGCGGCACCAGAAGCATGCACGCCAGCCGCATCCACTTTCACAAAGCTACCGCCGGCACTTAAGGTAACTTCTGCACCGGCTTCGATCACCAGTTTGGCGCCGGTTTTTAGGTGAATATCACTCCCGGCATCTACAGCATGAACTTTACCGACTTTATAGTGCTCACTGGCTTTGACGAGATTGGAGTGGTTGCCACCAATACGGGTGCGACTCTCTCCCTCCACGGTATGATGCGCATTGCCCATCACACGATGAAACTGGTCGTTGTGTACCTGATGGTGGTTATCATGACCTATCTCGGTCACGCGGTCGTTTTCTACCTCGGTGTGCCAGTCTTTTTGCGCGTGTAAATACACTTGCTCACTGCCCGATTGGTCTTCGAACGTGAGCTCGTTGTAACCCTCGCCTTGATGACTTTCACTGCGCCAAACCGTCTTGGTTTTGTGTGCCGGTAAGGTATAAGGCGGCACATTGGTGGCATGATAGGTGCGGCCGGTGATAATCGGCTGGTCCGGGTCACCGTGTAAGAAGGACACAATCACTTCATGACCAATGCGGGGAATGGCCATCATGCCGTATTGGCTGCCTGCCCAGCCTTGGGCCACCCGTATCCAGCAGCTGCTTTTGTCATCGCCGTTGGAATAACGGTCCCATGGAAAGTGGACTTTCACCCGCCCGTGTTCATCACAGAAGATTTCTTCGCCATCCGGTCCCACCACGGTGNCCAATGCGGGGAATGGCCATCATGCCGTATTGGCTGCCTGCCCAGCCTTGGGCCACCCGTATCCAGCAGCTGCTTTTGTCATCGCCGTTGGAATAACGGTCCCATGGAAAGTGGACTTTCACCCGCCCGTGTTCATCACAGAAGATTTCTTCGCCATCCGGTCCCACCACGGTGCCTATCATGGGGCCATCCACTTGAGGTTTAGGCGTCGGCGTCGCGCGCCACGGGGTGATGGCAGGAATAAGCATAAACTGGTTGTTGTAGGTGGTGGCGCCTTGGCCGCCCTCTTCTTCCAGTGCTTGCGGTTGGCTGCCTTGGTGATGCACYCGCACCACTTGCCACGCTTGGTTCACGCYCTCATCCAGRTGGTCGCTGATGGTAAAGCGATAGCCSGCYCGTAATGCGGGTTCATTGCTTTGGCCGTTGGCATGCTCGGCCTCACGGCGTAAGTACTCTAAGCGGGTTTGGTTAAACGCCTGTCCAGTGGCATCGTCTTTAAAACGGCCCGGGAAGTCAAAGTGCTCGTAGCTGTCGGTACGCTGGTAATCAATGCCATCAGCTTGCGCCGCTTGTTGAAAACTGTAGCTTGGCTTTTTAAAGCTGTAGTCCTTTAAGGCCGTGTGACTAGGGCGTGCCGCGGTGTGGCGTGTCAGCCCATAGATATACGGGGTATCGGTACGACCGCCGCTGACAGCATTATAGGGCACCGGACTCTCAAGCTGGGGCAAGCTGTCGGGCGCATCGGTCACCACCAGGGTATGGGTGTCGGCATCGTGCTCATGGTGATACACCAAGCCTTCTTCTGCCGCTAAGCGGTGGAAGAACGCCAAGTCACTTTCACGGTGCTGGACACAGTATTCACGCTCGGCATAATCACGGGTTAGCGAGAAGCTAACCTCCGTTACCCCCATTTCCGTGAGCAGGGTTTCTAGAATAGTCGGCACGGTTTGGTGCTGGAAGGTACGACTGTTTTGGCGAAGCGACAGGCGATACAGGGCGGGCACCAAGGTTAAGCGGTAGCGGGTAAAGTGATGACCAATGTCACCTTGGCTAAAGGCACTAGCGATACCCTGCACCCGTTTGACCAGCTCGCCATTGCGCCACAGTGTCAGCTGCACCGGCTTGTCGACCACTTGCTCTGGCGTGATGTCGGTATGGCGGCTCGCCAAGGCCACCTCATACTGGAACCCATACACCGGGTTGCCATTCAGGCCAGCTTGGTGAGAGAGGCACTCGTCCCCTTGGTAGTCCACCACCACGAACGGTTGCGGGTCCAGCCCCGCCACGGTTAACGCTATTTGCAATGTCGCCATCTGTGTATCCTTCGCCCTGCTTGTTTACCCTGATACGTTCAGCCAGACCCTGCCGTCTGGCTCAACGCACCACAGCCCGCCCGTAAAGGCAGGCTGTTTGTGTCTTCATGTCGCCATGAAAGATTAGGCTTCGATTGGCTTGCGCCAGTCGTCTGAGCCTGAGGTACCTGCGTTGACGTGGTCCCACGTGATTTTGCGGTAAGACATCGACACGGTCAGGTTCTGCGTAAAGTCTGACTTCGCTGGGTCTTGGCAATGAGGCATCTCGCAGTGAATGTCCACAATCGAGGCGCTTTCCAGTTTGGTGGTAAAGAAGTTTTCTTGTTTACCTTCAATCGACGTGCGGTACCACTTCAGCTCAACCGTTGACATCTTCTCACCTGACGCCAGTGCGTTATAAAGCAACGGCACCGCTTTGNCCGCGTGATTTTGCGGTAAGACATCGACACCGTCAGGTTCTGCGTAGAGTCTGACTTCGCCGGGTCTTGGCAATGAGGCATCTCGCAGTGAATGTCCACAATCGAGGCGCTTTCCAGTTTGGTGGTAAAGAAGTTTTCTTGTTTACCTTCAATCGACGTGCGGTACCACTTCAGCTCAACCGTTGACATCTTCTCACCTGACGCCAGTGCGTTATAAAGCAACGGCACCGCTTTGTTGAGCGCAACGGTGAATTTAAATGGCTTGTGCACTCGCTGGCCTGATGGCTGACCTGACTGAGGGTCAGTCGGTACGGTCACGTTGTGGTCAAACTGCTGTACCAGCATCTCGTCTTCGTGGCCTTCAACAAAAGCATCACCGATAGAATCCGCGGTGCAGGCACCGGCAGTAATCAAACCCTGAGTTTCACCTTCAATCGAGATATAACATGGCGTTGGCATAATCGCTCCTTTCTAATTAATGGAAGAGGCTGTCCAGTCGGTGCCTCTGTTCGCCATCCCATATAGCGAAATGCATGCCAGCTTTTTTACCTCTATAATNGTTGACATCTTCTCACCTGACGCCAGTGCGTTATAAAGCAATGGCACCGCTTTGTTGAGCGCAACGGTGAACTTAAATGGCTTGTGCACACGTTGGCCTGATGGCTGACCTGACTGAGGGTCAGTCGGTACCGTCACGTTGTGGTCAAACTGTTGTACCAGCATCTCGTCTTCGTGGCCTTCAACAAAAGCATCACCGATAGAATCCGCGGTGCAGGCACCGGCAGTAATCAAACCCTGAGTTTCACCTTCAATCGAGATATAACATGGCGTTGGCATAATCGCTCCTTTCTAATTAATGGAAGAGGCTGTCCAGTCGGTGCCTCTGTTCGCCATCCCATATAGCGAAATGCATGCCAGCTTTTTTATCTCTATAATTCAGTACTTTACTCTCTCACTGACCAATTTTTTGCACGCCACAAGCAAGTTTTTGCTCGGCGAGGCAAGAAGTTGCTTTGCCTGCTTAATTCTCATTCTTCGGGACCGCAGTGGCGGTGGCATCATTCAACGCTTCGTTTAGCTCAGTCACTTTCCAGCTCAAATGATTGAGACGTTCGGTCAGTACCATTAATTCGTTGTTTGCCTTTTCAAACTCACCTTGCTCAATCAACAAGGTGACGTAATCCGCACGACCATAAATAGGCGATAAACTGATCGCAAAATTTTCGAGTGAACGTGTTTGCTTTTGTAGCGCCCACCAACGATTTTGCTCGGCAAGTAGCGCGATATTCGCCATCTTGGTCCGTACCGCTCTGAATTTATCAATATATTTATTAGTGCTTTCCAGTGCCTCTTCTCGCTGCGTGTTATAAGCACTTAACAATACGCTTGATGCTTCATGCTCTCCGTACAACGTCGTGAGCGCATTAAGGTGCTGCGCAGCCAACACTTTGGGCGTTTCAATAGATTGATCGAGTTCTGACTCAATAGCTTGTTGATACATAGCAACAAATGCATCTTGCCAACGTGTCAAAGAAGACGGGCTATATCGTTGAGTAAACTCTTTGAGTGCACGTTCAGAGTTCAAGCTAGGTTGAGGACTGTAGGTAATAAAGGGGGTTTGGAAATACGGAATATAAGGGTAAGCAAGCCAAATAATCACCACTAGGATCGCACCAAACGCGCAAGCGAATACGTTCTGGCGACGACTTTTCTTAACCGTGATGGTAGGGTTTTCCTCCTCATCACGTTTCTGCTGTTTCACGGCACTGTGTAAACGGGTTTCTATCCGGTCTATATGCTCAAATAAAACATAAGCAAGCCCTTCATAATCGACAACATGATGAGGTTGCTGCCGCTCTAAAACATGAAAGAGCGAATCGCAAAGTCGTTCGCAGCGATAGAGGTCACGCAATGCCTGTTGATCGGGCTTGATTTGTTTTAATTCGCTTAACACGCGCGAATTCACCCAATCAAGGGCTTCTTTACGCGCACGCGCTCGTTTCTCATTGACCTCAGTTTCATTATTTAAACATGCAAGCAGCAACTCTAAACCATTGGCAAATTCTGCCAATCCGCTGGTTTTTAGTGCTGCAACGGTAAAATAGCCACTGAGTAATAAATCAATCCCCTTATCACGTGCCAAGGCTTGGCAAGAGTCCTTCACACATGCCCAATCTGTGCCGCCTGATAGCGGAGAATGACGCTTGTTAATTTGTTCCCTAACCGCTTCGTAACGTTCATCATCACGAATGCTTGATGAATCGAGTGAAATCTTAAAGGGTTGGTTATCTATTGAGATAATAAAAGGCATGTTTGGCTTTCCTGATAATGCAGGGGCGAGTCCCCTCGCCCCATGATCAGTTAGTAAAGGTTGCGTGAAAGTTTAAAGGACTTAAACAAACGCTGAGTGAATGGGTTAGTCGCGGCTTGTGCATTAACGCGGTAAATCATTCCGCCACCATCAACGTTGAATTGATAATCAACAGATGTCGCACTTGCCGATACGACCGCCCCTTGATCCAGAAGACGGAATAATGCCCACGGACCACGTATCACAACACTGCGTGGAGACAAATTGGTTTTTGTCGGTACTAACGTCAACTTCGATGTTGCCGAGTCTCGCAGCGTATTCGGCCAGATCAGCTCTATACTGTCTCGCGGACCGTGGCTATAGGTCACATATTGTCCATCAATATTCAGCACACTACGACGCTTATTACTGCTCAAGCGAAGAGGTTCAACGGAGAAGCTCACATCTAAGATACCTTTGCGGTTGAAGAACGCTTCGCGAATCTTTTGTGCTTGACGGATCTGAGCAAGCAAGTCTTGGCGGATCAATGAACCGTCAATGCCGCTGTTACCTACAGAGATGTTTTCATCAATAAACATCTTAAGCTGGTTGTTATAGAAGCTATCCAAAGTCCCACCCGGCGCAAAGAAGCTCTCAAAGTCACTGAGTGATGCATCTTTACTCGCCTGCGGATTGAACGGATATCGATTAGCCAGCTTTTGTTGATAAGGACGATATACATCTTGATACCAGCGAACTTCAAGGTGTTGAATCGCCGCCTGTTTTACAACATGCCAACTTTCATCTGCCAGTTTGTCGACCATGCCATCCAGCGGTTCTGGTAGGCCTGTCGCAATACGTTTTAGCGTATAGATAGGGTCGGTGTTTACCAGCTTCACACGCGCTTTAGTTGCATCGAGCGCGGCCGTGCCGACGTCAGGCGCATCCTGAATAGACTTAAGGTAGCTCTTGAGTTCTTGCACGGACGCCAGTACTTCACTCAAGTAGGCAGGCTTGTCATTGACCGCTTTAACAAGGCTATTTAAGTCAGAAAACGGCGCTTGGATCTGAGACGCGACGTTATATTTTGGATTCTCTGCAATCGCATCCTGCGCGTCTTCATCCAATCCCAGCCCTGATGCAAGCTGAGTATTGGTTTCCAACGTACGCAATAGGCGCTGTAGCGGTCCAACGTGACCGGTAAAGTTATCCAATACAGTAACGGCATCGTTGATATCACTGAAGAATTTCACGTCAATCTCATTCAGTGCCGTTCGCCATGTATTGGTGTAATCCGCAACATAAAGATCGCGAATCTTGTTCCTTAGCGCTTTCTTATCTGCTTCACTAAACTCCGCAGTTTCGGCTTCACCGAGTACCCAACTGTCGATCAACGCGAGGTCAGAAACGGATTGCAGTTTTGGTACAAAATACTCTTCAAAGCCTTTTTTAGTCAGCATTTGTGGAATATACAGATTTTCGCTGTTAACCACTCGTTCTTCGAAAACCACATCAAAAACGGGCCCTACCGAATTACGCAAGTTCATTGGCGCACCGAGTACGGTCTGAGCGTCGAGTTTAAGATTACGATAAACACGTTGATCGGTTGGCATGGTGCGCAAATCAGCTTGCGCGCGCGCAATCGTCATATCATAAGGACGCATAACCCGTTCTGCGACCTCATCGCCTTGTCGGCGCGCATCCGTCAGATCGGTATGACGCATCGCATAATCTAAGTGTCCTAACAAACGTTCTTGGATAGTTTTTTGCCCGGCAAACTCTCGTTGCCATTGCTGACTAAAATAATCCATTACGTAATCATGATAGCGACCACTCTTATCCACCATCATGCGATACACTCGCAACGCCACGAGTCTTTCCTGATCCGTCGTTGCTTGGTTAAGATCAACCACAGTATCCGCCATCAGCAGGGGTAAGAAACGGCTCTTCAATAAGTTCAAGTACGTTTGTTCAACCTTAGGCCCAATTACATGTCCCTGATAGAGACCAAAGTCAGAGATATACTTCGGTTTATCTCGGAAAAAACCAAATTCCAACGTGGCTTGTCGGATCTGGTTCAGCGGTTTCAATACTTCTTGTTGCGATGCTCCTGCCGCATTACTCGGAAATTGCGTCTTATACTGGTCGACTTTTGTTAGCACCGCATCCGCATGCGCGACGTTGGCAAGATAATAGCGATGCCACGTCCCCGCGAGCAGCACGGTTGCAATTGAGCAAGTTAACACCGACATGCCGATGAGACGTCGCTTATGCTTCGCCACCCGGAAGTTATCAGACGCGAGTCCTGCTTCTGGATAAATAATGTTGCTGAAAAGCCGTTGCGTAAAATAAACGGTCGAGTTTTTCGACTTCTGCGCTCGGTTCACCGCATGCGAGAGCCCATAACGGCGAGAAGCCGCATCATCAAAGGCATTGGTTGGGACACCTTGTTGATATACCGATGTGAAATAGGCCCCTCGCACCAGTGCGGATGTCGAGAACTGATCGCTTGCCAACGCTTCGTTAAAGAAGGTGGCCAATATTTCTTTCAGCCCTGCAATTTGGCGTGAGAAGCTGTATATCGCTTTGCGATCCTCAAAGTCGAGCGGTGTTGCCAATGCGTGAGGCACGATCGCATTTACCCTGTCGATAAAGCCACTGTATGCCTCATCAAACTCTTTTAACCACGAGTCTAAGTCATCCACTGAGTTTAAAGAGAAAGTAAACCCAAGCACTTCATCGCGCTGCTGCTTCGAATAATGCTTAAAGAAGGGTTCAAACCCATACAGTAAGTCGAGCTTAGTTAAGGCAATATAAACAGGTAATCGCGTCGACAGCGTTTCCATCAACTCGCGCAACCTCGCACGCAGCAAGTTAGCGTAAGCTTTACGTTCAGACGCTGTCGCCGTCGCTAGGTGTGATGCGTCTAGCGTCAGCACGATGCCATTCAGTGGACGACGACTGCGTGTTTGTTCCAGCCACTTAACAAAGTGTAACCACAGACGGCGCTCTAATTCACCGTCGTTATTTTCATCTTTGTTGCCCTGAGTGAGTAGCTCGCCATCAGGGTCAATCAATACCGATTCATCCCCTATCCACCAATCAAATGAATATGGGTTTTCGCTTTTTTGCCCAGAGGCTCGCATCACAGACGAAAACACGAAGTTCTGCCCAGAGCGATTAATAAGACTGGTTTTGCCGGCGTTTTCCAAGCCCAGCACTAAGTACCATGGAAGTGCGTAAAGGTGGTTTCGCTTGTTCAAGTTTTGCTTCATGTTAGCAACAACTTGATCAAGCTCAGACTGTTGGCGCTCTTCGTATACTTGGATAGGGTCTTCGCGTAGCCGCTCAGCGTGCTCTTGCTCCGCTTTGAAACCTTGTAGCTTCCGCCATTGCCAAACACCCCAAATCGCCAACGTCCCGAGTGTAATAAAGCCACTGCAGATCGCACGCGCCGTGATAGATGCAAGAGGCTTTTGCTCACCGAGTGTTAGCCAAGGACCTGCCCACCATATGGCGACATTAACAAGGATAAATATCGCAACCAATAAAATAGGAAAAGCCGCAAGCATTCCAGGCTTCAGCTTTTTCGCTATTTTGAAAAGATGTTTCCACATGAATTTTCGCCCTTAATCACTCTGACGTTGTTTTGCGTTCAAGTTGTTCAACCAAGCTGGGCTCCCAGTCGGTGACACTCATGGTCTTAATTTCTTGGTTCAAGGTTTGATACTGCTCTTTTGCCATGCTGTTTAGCTGGTTCGCGTGCAAGAGGTCGGCCGAGAGCATACGCCAGTAAAAGTGGTCTCTTGGCTCTTTTGCTGCCTGTAGCCCATCGTTTAGCATGGAGAGTGCAACGGCAATTCCACCTTCTTTCGCCAAGGCAAGTGCCTCTTTCTTTTTCTCCTGCCAATCGCCACTGACTGACTGGCCCCCACCTCTCTGATTCGCGCTGCCACTGGCTAACCAGTCTTTCACTGCATCAGAAACAAAGGGCTCTCCACCTTTAAACTGCAAATCTTTCAGCCCAGGTAAGCGCTCTAAAAACTGCGCCACTTCGGATTGAATGGCATCGCACCAATTTTGATGGCCCAGTTTTTGGGCAATGGTGTAACTCATTAAGTGACCATCAAACCAATACGGTGCCATGGTCAAACTTTGCTCGACCTGACGCCACAAAGCTAAATCGGGATGGCGCATTTTATCTTGATAGTCTTTGACACGGTCTTGCTGCATACCTCGTAGCAGCGTTTCCCCACCGGGTTTATGGTCGGGCAAAGCAGTGATGCTATACCAAACGGCGTAGCGCCTTAATCGAATCGCCAGCGCCACCCCATCGTCTTGTTCAGCCAAGAACGAAGCGACCTTAAGCAACGTCTGTTTGGTGGCTTTATCACTGGAATGATCGACATCCACGGATGATGTTGTCGGCGTCGTGCTGGTGCGCGAAGGCGTTGGTTGCTCTTTCGCCACCTCGTTTACGCGCTGACGCTCTTCCGCTTTGCGCAGTTCTGACTTGATACTTCCAACCACACTGCCGACAAGGTCATTCGTCAGCCCATTGTCTTCAATCGCTTTTTCCCATGCCTCGATAGCCTGATTGAGCTGTTCTCTATCTTGCGCATCGAATTGGCCAAAGTCGGTTTTATCGACCGCCATAGAAAAGCGCTGAGCCATTTGGCTAAAGAACTTGCGCCGCGGTAGATTGCCGCGTTTGCCGGGCGCTGGATGGCTTTGCTCCCAATAGTTCGACATGAAGCTTGCCATCACATCAAACGAGAGGATGAATCTCGACGGAGACGGTTGGTGGTGCAGGCACTGCAACAGGTATGCAAGCAGCTTGATGTCTTTTGTTTTTTCCGACAGCAGTTTAAGAACGCTATGCTCAACCTCATCCCACTGCACATCGCCGTGAGACAAGGAGCCAACTTTCATCATTTGATCTTCAACAAAATCAAACAATGGATCATCAACCAGTCGCTCTCCAACCGGGTTCGCCGCGTCAATAGGTTGCGCGATACAACGCTTGTACTCTTTTAATTCCATCTTTACCAACCGCAACGTTCGCGTAATGCATGTATGGTGTTATTTAGCGGCGCAGTATCAAAGCGAAGGCCGTCTACATATCGCGAGTTTGAACGAATAACCAGTTGATCTTGGCTAGAAAGTGATTTCATCAATCGAATAGCCGGAAGTCCCCGAGAAGACGATAACACTACGCCTACATCATCACTTCGCCAGTACTGGGTTTGACCTTCAGGGAACGTCATCTTCACTCGGCCATCGTCAATCGGTTCCGGCAACATCAATTCGATGCGACTAAGGTTGTCGATACAGCTCAGCATCAACACTGGTTGCTCGCTTGCTTTAAAGCGCGTTCTTACATTGTTTGCTTGAAGGGTAATCCAAGCGCTACTTCCGCGCCCTTCCCCTTGCTCCGTTAATGACCAAGCTTGAGGCGCTTTAGCATTTGCAGCATCCATGGCTCGTCGCCACTGCTGAGGTTTTTGGGTAGCGCGATCTTCTGCTACGTCGCTCGCGGACAATTGCGTGTTAAAAACACGATCAAAACACGCTAAACGGTCAAGTCGAGAAGGCACAACGCGACATTGCTGAGCTTGCTCAAGTTGCTTAACAGGGGATATTTCTGCCGCAGTAGAAGAAAACGATGCACAGAGAAGTGTTACCGATGCGGCCATTGCTAAGGCGTGATTATGCGTATTCATGGCGCTTTTATCTCTAATTTTCGACATTTATAAGTCAATGTTCTTCTCGGGATACCTAAGCTTTCCGCCACTTTGGCGGTATCACCATCAAACTGCGACAACCTATCCGCAATAATGCGCTGTTCAAAATCCATCAATGCTTGTTTCAGGTCGCCAATCGACGCAGCGTCGATATTCAGCACGCGGCTCGATGTCGATAGTCCATTAGAGTCACAAACGGCGCGGACATCATCCGTTGCTGGAGCCGGGGCTGGGGAACTACTTACCGACATATTCAAGCGCGCTCCAAAGGTTGCCAGTTTTATCGCCTCGCCATTTGCCGTTTGCGCGCAGGCATACTCGATTAAATGTTTTAGCTCGCGCACGTTACCGGGGAAGCTATAGCCAAGTAGCGCATCCAACGCTTGGAAATGAATATCACGGATGCTAGTGCCATGTTGTTGGTTAAACTGTTGAATAAAGTGGAAACATAGCTGACGTATATCTTCCTTACGCTGCGCAAGTGCTGGTACATGTAGCGGGTATTGCAGTAAGCGATAATACAGATCTTGTCGAAACTCGCCTGCACGCACTTTTTCAAGTAGATGAACATGAGTAGCCGACACCAATCGGAAATCTGATTGTTGCTCTTGGTGTCCTCCGACAGGTCGAAATGTTCCAGACTCCAGTACCCTGAGTAACTTTGCTTGCAAGCTCATTGGCATATCGCCAATTTCATCCAAAAAGAGCGTGCCGCCATTCGCTTGTGCAATAAGCCCTTCTTTATGATTCACGGCGCCAGAGAATGCCCCTTTCACATGCCCAAATAGTTCACTCTCGAGCAAGTGCTCTGGTATAGCCGCGCAATTGATAGGCACAAATGGCTGAGTATTTCGGCTTGATAGATCGTGAACCGCGCGCGCGACCAACTCTTTACCGCTTCCAGTCTCTCCTTGAACGAGCACAGAGAGATGCGATGACGCCGCATTAGCAATTTGGTCACGAAGACGCAGCATAGGTGCACTGTCACCGATAAGCGTGGCAGACAAGCTCGCTGCTTGCCTTTGCTGATGCGCCCTTTTTTCGATATCAGAAAGAGAGGCTCTTAACGCTCTACGACGGCTCTCCTCGCCTTCCATTTCACTAAGTAGAGACCACTGATTCACAAACACATCCACAAATTGACTGAAACCTGGGTCGTCGTGCCACAGCGAAGATAGAGCATCGCTATCTCCCACTAGACAAACAACAAGCTTTGTATTCGTGTCACGACGTACCAAAGGATAAATATTGACGGCTTCAAACAAACCAAGCTCACCGACAAACTCAGCAAACGCTCGATTTGATTGCCAATAAACAATATCTTCCGCACCTAAATGCATAGGGACGACATTTTGAAGTACATGAGCAAAGGGGGTGTCAAAATCCGTTACCGACCAAGACGTATCCAATGCGTGGCAGACAAGCTGTCTGCCATCGCAACTGGGTGTGAGTAGCATTCCTTCGCGTAGCTTGAGCTCACCGACCACGATTTGGATAAAGCGAGACTGTAGATCGACAGTCCGCCTTTCCTTCGCTAAGTCAGTCACATAAGCCAGCCAATTACGCATTATTACTCAACCTCGCCTTTAAACTCACCCTCTTCGGCGTATAAACGCACATGAGAGATATCTGATTTCTCAGCCAGTTTGTTAAGCAAAGAGAGCGAAACAGGGGGCAGTAACTGACCTTCTATAATCGCTTCCAGCATACGTGCCCCGTTTTCACTACGAGTCGCGCGCTGCAGAATCTCGTCAATCAGGCTTTCATGAATATCAACCGTTGCTCCATAACGCTGAGCAAATGTCTGTTCGAGGTGAGTGAGTTTACCTCGCACAATATCCGCGAGTACGTCCTTACCTAGTGGCAAGTAAGGTACGACTTCCATACGTGCAAGCAGTGCCGGCTTAAAGAAAGCCGCAAGTTCTGGATACAAGGCATTATCAAGGTTCGCTTGATCATCAGCATGATCAACGATCGTTTGATAACCGAGGTTCGAGGTCAAAAAGAATACGGTGTTTTGACAGTCAATCACACGGCCTTCGCCATCTGCCAGTTCACCCTTATCAAAGGCTTGATAGAAGATATTCAATACTTCTGGGTGCGCTTTCTCGACTTCATCAAGCAGTACAACCGAATAAGGCATTTTACGAATCGCCTCAGTCAGTACACCACCCTCGCCATAGCCCACGTAGCCTGGGGGAGAGCCAATCAAACGTGAAACCGTGTGTTTCTCTTGGTACTCCGACATATTAATCGTGGTTAAAAACTGCTTACCACCGTATAACTGTTGAGCAAGCTGCACAACGGTTTCGGTTTTACCCACACCGCTGGGGCCAACCAGCAAAAATGCGCCTTTCGGTCGGCCTGAACGACGTAGATCTGCACGTGCTGTCAGCAAGTGACGATGAACACGTTCGATGGCAATATCCTGCCCTTTGATCGCCTTTCCAAGCAGTGTTGTCAGGTTGGTGATTTTATAAAGCTCATCACTGTTCATCTGATCAACAGGCACACCTGTCCAATCAGAAATCACTTCAGCGACTTGTTCCGCATCCACGTGCGGGTGCATAAGACGCTCATCATGAGGAATTGCGTCAAGTGCCGCATATTTTTCTGACAGCGTTTTCGCGAATGCGTCGTAATCACACGCTTCATCCGCATCGTCACTGACATCGGCACTATCTTTGTCTAACAGCTCGGCGCGTAACGATACAATTTCTTCTACCAACTCGCGTTGCTCATTCCAGCGTGATGAGAGCAGACGCTTTTCTTCTTCATCCGCCTGCTCCAAGGTTTCCAATTCATCGAGACGTTCCGTGTCTACCGGCTGGCCAATAAACTCTGCGCGCTTCAACATCTCGATTTCTTGTTGACGTTGGTGACAAAGCGTTTCAAGCAACGCCAAGCGCTTCGGTGGCGTCGTCATGTTAATAGCAATCCGAGCGCATGCCGTATCTAACACATCAATGGCTTTATCGGGGAGCTGTCGTCCTGAAAGGTAGCGAGCAGAAAGCTCTGCAGCCGCTTTTAACGCGTCGTCAGCAATAATAACGCCGTGGGCTTTTTCATAGGCACTACCAAGACCACGCATAATATTGACCGCTTGATCAACAGAAGGCTCTTCCAATTTCACCAGTTGGAAACGACGAGTAAGTGCAGGATCTTTCTCGAAGTACTTTTTATATTCCTTCCAAGTCGTTGCAGCAATGGTACTTAACTCACCTCGCGCCAGTGCTGGCTTGAGCAAGTTTGCTGCGTCACTACCGCCTTCTTGGTTTCCTGAACCGATAAGCGTGTGCGCCTCATCGATAAAGAGAATGATTGGGTTCGGTGCCGTCTTGATGCCATCGATAACCCCTTTCAAGCGTTTTTCGAACTCACCCTTCACAGAGGCGCCAGCTTGAAGTAGGCCTAAATCTAAGCTAAATAACTCAACGTGCTTAAGTTTTTCCGGAACATTTCCGGCTGCAATGCGCAATGCCAGACCTTCGACCATCGCGCTTTTGCCCACCCCTGCATCACCTACAACAATGGGGTTGTTCTTACGACGACGGCATAAAATATCAACCATCAGGTTAAGCTCTTCCTCTCGACATAAGACCGGGTCGAGCTCGCCATTTTTTGCTTGTGCCGTAATGTTTGAACAGTATTTGTATAGCGGAGATTCACTGCCCTCGAGAGAAGGCGCATGCTTTTTCGCTGCCGCACTTGTATCAACCGCCGTTTCTGCGGAATCAGCCACAATCGCATTAAAATGTTTCTTTAGACTTTCACGATTAATGCCATCCAACAGCTTGGCGGCTGGACGAGAAAGGTAACGATCGGCGCGGTTAAGTACGGCATAAAATACGATACCCGAGCGCAATTCCGATTGATCCAATTCAGTCGTCGACAGCAACCAAGCTTCTTGCAACATTTCAACCAGTAGCGGGGAAAAAGCAGGATACGTGTCTAGTGCTTTGTCACGCTCATAGCTCGAAGAAAGCGCCTGTTTTAGTGCTTCAACTTCAACGTTCGCTTGTTTTACGATCAAACGAACATCAGAAAGCGGATTGTCCAGTAACACCTCGATGAAGTGTTCAATCAAAACTTCTGGATGTTGCCTTTCAATACAGAGCGAGGCCGCTTGCTCAAGGGCAAGTTTACTTTGCTCATTCAATTTTGAAATTAGCGTAGATAATTCAATTCGAATCACGGGGACACCTAGTTATCTAAATAAAATACGTTATTGGCTAAAGCAGTTGATTCAGCTGGCTTAGCACATTCTCAGACTTTTCATGGAGTAAGTACGAGTAACCCGCAAAAATACCTGCCCAAAGCACGACGAAACCAGCGAAGACTGCCCATAAAGGCACCTGCTTACTGAGCGCATAACGCGTGTTGACAACATGATCACTCGCGTCTGCCAAGGCTTTAGGTTGCTCATCATCAAGGACCAAATCATGTAACCTTTTGATCACTTTCTCGCGCTGAGCATGCCCGCCATCAATGACTCGATATTTGCCTTCAAAGCCCAGGCATAAGCAGTGGTAAATAAAGATCAACAGCGGCTGATACTTTTCAGGTTCGCTTTCAAGACGACCTAAAATGGTGAACACTTTTTCTCCACCCCAGGTCTCGTTGTGAAAACGGGACAGCATTGAGTGCTCAGCCCAACATGTCGATGCTCCCCATGCTGTTCCCATTACCGCTTCATCGAGAAACGTACAAAGAATGTAGCGATATGCCATCAGCACAGCATGCTCGAAACCTTGTTCCGATAGCTCGATTTCAATCGCTTTAATTTCTTCGATCGTTTGATGGTAAATCTGCTCAATATTGCTACAGCTTGAGAGTGAACGAACACGTAGCGCAAGACCAAACAGTGGCGTTGCTGCATCCACCAGCGCGTTTGGGTTATGGCCCCGTAATTGAAACCAATAGTCTTGGTCGCTATCTATTTTCTCAACATCATCAAACAAAAGATCGTTGAAAACACTGTCTTCGGTTGCCGCCATGATCAATCCCTAATTGCCCAGAACTGAATATCTAAATCATCAAATGCTGCCGCTACATGGAATGCAAACCCACTTGAGTTAGAAAGCATCGCCCATGCTGCACTTTCTTTATCCAGCTGATAGTAGGTGTATCCCGCATGGTAAGGCAGTTGCCGTGGCGCCACGGGTAATGGAATCAGTGGGATGCCAGGTAACTGAAGTGAAATAAGCTCCCGTATTTTTTCCACGGAAGACACTTTGGTTTGCTGAGTAAACAACCGGCGCAACTCATCCAATGGCATGCGCGCTTTCACAGCAACAATGAACTCCGCCGAATCCATCAGCTGCGGATCCTGAATTGGCGCAACCATTAAGCCATAATTACGCTTATCAAGCTGAATTGACACCGCTCTTGGCTCCAGTACAACACTGAGGCTTTGACGTAAATAACGAATAACCGGCCAAAAGGACTCGCTAGGCATATCGTGGTTGTAGGCAGGTAGCGTCGGTGCCAAGCGGCTTTCATCGGTGAATGTTGCTAACTCACCACACACCGAGGACAAACATTCATACAAGCGCTCTGGATGTAAGCTACCCAAGGATGCCAAATGCTTCATTTGTGGCTGCAAACGATTTAATGAATGCAACAACATAAAGTCCGAAACGTCCGCAACACCGCCTTGAGAAGGAGAACTGATACGTTGAGCGATGTTTTTGGCACGTTCGTGCATCAATCCCGCCATTTCATTAATAAACCGATGCAATGTAGCGTTACCGGCAACATTAAAGTGACAGGGAATAAAGTCGGGATCGAGAACGACACTTCCATCTGGACGCTTTTCTAAGATACGAGCAACCGGAATAGATGCATAAGCACTACGGTCCTCTTTTTCGAGCATCAGTTGCAAATGAATCGGAGAAACATCTAGCGTGGTTGTATCACCTTGAACACTATGGACATCGCGCACGTCAATACGGCGGCTTTCATAGCGCCCCGACCCTTTATCGTCGGGCCAGTTAACTTCCATGATCGATTCACTACGCAGCGGGACTGCGAGATAAATCAACTGGTTAGATAGGGAGCTATCTTCAATTTCCAAGGCATCCGGCATCACATCTTCCTGCGGAATACGAAACGCGGTGCCATCAGGCATAACCCCAACGGCTCGCTCTATCGCAATACGACCGAAAGCCAAGTATTCAGGGTTTAACGAAAGCTCCGATACGCCATACAAATACTTACTGACAGATGTCAATCTCTCTTCCAATAAGTATTCGCTGTAGCGTTGCTGCTGTTGGAAGTGTTGCGGCTTAATAAAAAGCCCTTCACTCCATATCACCCGATTCCGTGCAAACATTAAATTTACTCTACCTTCTCTAATTTCACGTCGTAATCTTTGAAAAGCATTAGCAGGTGATATTGACGGCCTTTATTAAGCACCTTCACAGCCTTTTTCCATTCACCTAAGTTTGGCTCTGAAAAATGTGCCATCACACCAATGTAATTTGTGTCTTCATCTATTTTAAAGGCGTTAACGAACTTGAATTGTCCAGGGGTTAACACGTAATCGTAGTTATTAATAAAATTACTACTCAGTGCCCCTTTATAATCAGTACGCAACTGATCGAACCCTGCCGACATAAACATTGAGTCGTCTTCCAACTCAAAGATTTGCACCTCGATTGGGGCTGGATCACCCGCGATATTTGGGTTAACACCTGTATCGCTCACCAGACTGAAAGTCACCGTCGTGGGTTGCTCTTCAGGCTTGTATTCATCGGAAGAGCTACACGCCGTCAACAATAAAAGTGCACAGACAATACTCAGTTTTTTGATCACCGCTTTAGCCCTCCAATTGCTTTTCACGGATACGTTTGTCATAAACCTGCTCAAAAATTTCCCAGAACAGCTTTGAGAAACCTCGCTGGCGATTAGAAGTCAGCTCTTTGTAATAGTTACAATACATTTCCCACGCCCACGCTGATTCACCTTCAACCTGCTCATCGGTATTGCGGCGGCAGTGCTGGAAGCGACGCAGAAGAACGTCGGGAGAGAAAGCGTGTAAAATTTGGTCAAGCGCTTCCGATATCGCCTCTTGCGTCGCATCGTTGTGATCTCTCACATTTTTTAAGCTTTCTGCGATCGCCGCTGGCGCAGATAAATGCACTAAGCTTTTGTCTGCGTCATACATGGTTCGGACGGTCTCTTCATACGTTAGGCCCAAACGAAGCGGGTTATCTTCAATAGGTTGCAAGTTGCGATTCATGGTACCGAAACGCCCCTCTGCGGCTTGTTCATGAAGCGCCAACAACCCTTTTAAGCATGCTTGCAATGACTGTCCCATCTCCTGTGAGAGGAAATCCATCTTCTGCATATCGTGGTCGTTCGTGACTCTCACGCCCAATCCATCCAACATCGGCCC